>JANLUJ010001330.1:0-1042 GCA_031363425.1 Pirellula sp. | reverse complement strand
CGACGAGACAGCCACGGCACCCAGCGACTACACGGCCATCTCGCTCACGACATTCAATTTCGCTCCCGGTCAGACCAGCCAAGCTATCTCGGTCTCACTCGTGGGAGACCGGATCATCGAGCCGGACGAGTCGTTCATTGTGCAATTGATGCACAATCGTCTGCGGGACGATTAGACTCACTCCGTCCGCAGAATCGCCGGGCTCATAAAGGTATTTTACATGCAGTTGGCTAACCCCTATCTCGAACTTTGAAGGGTAACGCATATGGATTTCATCGCGGTCGATGTCGACGACAATATCATCCCATGTCATATACGGAGTTGGGAGCTTGGCTTTCGTTTGGTTTCCTACTGTTGCGGACGCTGGGGGCTGAACGGTCCTGTCCCACTTTTCGAGCGTCACACGATCAACGACAAAGTCAGGTATTCGCGCTCGGTAGAAGTCTGTTAGCACGTATGGGTCGACCACCAAGTCACGACGCCTGGTTTTGTCCCCTAGCTCTTTGACTTTCTCCAGGAATGTTTGGTTGTGTTGCCATAAGCGAGCTCTTGACACAAATTGTCCCTCCGCGAGACCTTGTTCAATGAGAATCTTGCGTGCAAGAATTGGGTCAATAGGAGCGAGCGTCACGGCGATGCGAGGAGAGACTAGCATCCCATAAAGAGTACCTCGACGCATCACCAGCGCACTGCCTTGCTTCTTACTGAAGTGCGGTTCGTCAAAACTATACTTGATCAAGTGATGAGCCAACTGCTCTATCCATTCGACCTCGATCTTGGCGACCACGCGAGCGTAACGTTGGGTCGTTTCAATGAACTCGCCCGCGACAATCCATTTCGATCGACTTTGCTTTAGGCCCGAGCCCGGCCAAATGTTGACTTCTAAATTCTGTGCCCCTTTGTATTTACCAGTATCCTCAAGCATGGCCACGCTCGATAGCAAGCCGCTGAGCAAGGCTCGATGCAACGCTTCATAGCCGGTCGGCAAGCCCGTCGGTGGCGGTGCCTTAGGTTGCTGCTGTTGGGCTTGGGGCAGGAAGCG
>JANLUJ010001329.1:0-3017 GCA_031363425.1 Pirellula sp. | reverse complement strand
GACACCAATGTTGGTCTTTATCGGATGCAAGCCTAAACGGAGTTGAGCGAATTTAACGCTTGTAGCAATGATAACGCGTGGCGTTAGATAGCATTCGCGAGAGCAAGCGACCTTGATTTGACTCCCAGATAACGAATAAACTCCTTGAATGGCAATGATTCTAATTACGAATTCGGTACCTTCAGACCCAATCCTGCGCCAGGTTCCAAGGCGTTTAGCAAACTGGTGTCGTCACGAATTTTCTTTGACGCCAACTGGTGCCCCCATCGACGCTTGGATTGTGTATGACAATTTGCTCCATTGTGAATCGAACCCGATCGAACGCGACCGTACGATGTTGATAACGGGGGAGCCCCCCAGTGTTCGAAGATATCGTTCAGCCTATACTAGCCAGTTTGGTTGCGTCCGAACGAGCCATATCGAAATCCGGCATTCGAATATTGTGCGAGGGCACGAAGCCCAACCATGGCATTTCGGAATGCGTCCATGTCGATCGCATCCTCGAGTGTTGGACTACGACGCGCTTGTGTCGATGACGCCACCTACCAAGACAAAGCTCTTAAGTGTCATCTCCAGCAACAAGGTGGTAACGGAAGACCATCGACAGCGATTGCGATTTGTCGAGCAACTGAAGACTGCTTTGGGTGACCAAATCGATGTGTTCGGTCGCGGAATTCGCGACATGCCTGACAAAGCGGACGCGATTTGGGATTATAAGTATCACATCGCTTTGGAGAACGATCACTCCGACAACTATATGTCGGAGAAATTGCCAGACAGCTTTTTGGGTTGGAGCTTTCCTTTTTATTCGGGTAGCTCGTACGCCGACGGCGTGTTTCCAAGAAGTAGTTTTGCCAGGATAGACATGTACGATCCTGGTCGCTCGATCGCCACGATCCAAGCTCATCTCCGTTCGAATTCTTACGAGAGCAACCTCGACAAAATAGGCAAGGCTCGCGGGACAGTTCTCGATGAGGTCAATATGTTTGCTGTACTTTGCAAAGCTTACGACGCGATGGACAAGCGAATCAAAGCTCGGCGTGGGACCGACTACGGAAAGGTTAGACCGACACAAACTACGCTATTGCCGAAAAAAAATTCGGTACGATTGAGCGTACTTAGATGGATGCGTTCGATTTCATTAGCAGCGTAGACACATGAATAAACCAGCCGTCTCAGTTGTCCTACCCGTTTACAATGCAGGCAAGCATTTGATTGCAGCGATCGGCAGCATCGTTGACCAATCCTTTCAAGATTGGGAGTTGTTATGCGTCAACGATGGCAGCACTGACTCAAGTCCTTTGGTATTAGACTGGTTTGCTGAACGCGACTCGAGGATTCGCGTAGTTCATCAATCTAACGCTGGTGTGGTTTCAGCTGCAAACCGAGCCCATGAAATGGCCAAGGCAGAATTGATATGCCGAATGGACGCAGATGATATTGCTATGCCAAGTCGATTGATGCACCAAGTTGATTTCATGAGAAAGAATTCGGGGCACGTAGCTGTAAGTGGAATGATACTCGAAATCGATATCGATTCCGAACCGCTCGGGCTACAAGCACTTGCGAATGATCACGAAACGATTGTCAGAAATCTCCTTTCGCGTCGGACCGGCCTTTTTCAACCTGCGAGCATCATGCGGGCGGAGGCATTTCGGGCGATTGGAGGATTTCGACCTAAATACCAATGGATAGAAGACCACGATCTCTGGCTCCGAATGAGTCGACTCGGTCGACTAGGGAATACAAACGAATTGATCCTTTGCTACCGACTGCATGCCTCAAGTTGCACCTGGACCATGTCCAACCTGCGATCGGATCTTATGACGCAATTGATGCGAGAAGCCCATGCCGAAAGAAACCTACAGGGTACCGAACGGGCGTTGACGTCCCCCCCTTCACGGGCGTTGGCGGGGCCCGGGAAATGGGCCAGAAAAGCCGTTCGCGGCGGCTATCCACGAACCGCTTTGAAGCATCTTAGAAAGCTCTGGATTGAGAAAGGCCTAACTTTTTACACTCTGCGTGTGTTCGCTGAAGTCGGTTTGAGACTGCCGTTGGCTGCGAATTCGAATCGCAAGATCCCAAATGCCGTTTGCGTTCCAAAAGCGAGTCGGTGGGAAAAAATCACTCCTGCTTTTGGATAAGCAAACGGGGGGGAATGTTGAGAAACGGAGACCCTTCGCCTCGGGTCCGAAATCGAGTAAGATATGCTAGCAATCCTCACCAATGCTCGTTTCTAGATATTGAGTGTTATGTTCTCGATTCAAAGTTTTTTTAGCCGCGACAACAAGTTTTTTGATTTGTTGGAAGCCAGCGCTGCCGAGACCCTTGCGCTGACGCATCTTCTCGTTGAGTTGCTCAAGAATCGCAAGCACTCGCAGCCTCTGGACGACTTTGCTAAAGCTCGAGGTAATGACAAGCTCATCACCGACGAAATTAGCCGCGAACTAGTAAATACGTTCGTAACGGGACTCGAACGCGAAGACATAGAAATGCTTTCGTACGCTCTGTACAAAACCTGTAAAACCATCGAGAAATTTGCTGAACGCTTCAATCTGGCTCCACAACGACTGGAGGGTGTTGATTTTTCGAAGCAGACTATTTTGATCGAACGCGCTACAGCAACCTTGGCCGAAATGATCAAACAGCTTCGAAGGATGCCTTCGCTTGAGAAGATGAAGGCATTGAATGATCAGATGCAATCAATCGAGTCCGAGGCGGATGATGTCATACTCAACTTGTTGGGTGGCGTTTACGGTGGCCAATACGAGCCAATTCAAGCGATGATGGTCCGTGACCTGCATGACCTGCTGGAAAAGGTTATCGATCGATGTCGCGATGCAGCCAACGCGGTCACTCACATCGTCATGAAGAATTCCTAGTCAGCAGCAACTATGACTCTCATTCTTATTGTAATACTCGTAGCGCTCGTATTTGAATACATCAACGGCTTTCACGATACGGCCAATTCAATTGCGACGATTGTCTCGACCAAAGTACTTAGCCCTCGACAAGCG
>JANLUJ010001328.1:0-3584 GCA_031363425.1 Pirellula sp. | reverse complement strand
GTTCACGATTTTTTGCCTCTGCTCGTTCCTTGGCGGCACGCTCCAATTCCTTTGCCGCTCGTTCCTGTTCCTTTGCCGCTTGTTCCTGTACCTTTGCCTCTCGCTCCTGTTCCTTTGCCTCTCGCTCCTGTTCCTTTGCCGCTCGCTCCATCTCCTTGGCTTCACGTTCTGCTTCTGCTTCGTCGACTGCGAGCGCACCTGAGCGTAGATCGAAGAATTCGAGGTCCCCGTCGACCAAACGAAGCCCTAGTTGCAGCGTCTCGCATCGAAGGGCACCATTCACGGGGGCGATTTGCTTGAGGAAGCCATCGGTCATTCGAAACCCTTGAAGAGGCGGCTCTAAATAGTCACAGGTTGGATCGTAGACGTAGTACTCTTTGACTCCCAACTGCTCGTAGATGACAGGCTTCTTGACGGTATCGTTTCGACGCGAGCTATGAGATGTCACTTCGAATACGACGTCAGGAACCCGTTTCTCCACCCAAGTTTTGAAGGTCCGTCGCCGACCGGGATCGCAATCCAGCACGATGAAATCGTCGGGCACAATGTACTTCGTGGGGTTCCCTTCTTCGTAGTAGACTAATAAGTCGCTTGCGATGTAGACTCGTTGTCCGCGATAGCGTTGTCGCAGGATTTCGAGGATACGGACCATCCAATCGCGGTGCAGGTCCGTTTCTCCCATGGGTTCACCGTCTGACTCAGGATATTCGATCGATTCTGAAATGTACGAAATACTCATCGTGACTTCACTCCGTGCTAGCAACTACCGTCAGGATATTTTCGCTTGTGGTGGAAGGAAATGCAAGGTTGAAAGGCGAGTCCGCTGCGGCAGGCTTCGACCTGCAATTTCGCAAATTGCAGATTTTATGGGACAGAACCACTTGGCCGGTGTTCTTATTGTGTAAGAGAGGTTGCCTAGCCTCCAGCAGCGACATAACCAATTGCCACGCGTATCAACCAAATTGTACATGCCAATCTCACCGCAAAATCTAGCCGCAATTTGGCGAGAATGTGCTGCAGGATTGGGATTATTGGCTCGCACGCGTTGTAGTACACCGGAAGACTGTGTTCAAGAAGCATTCTTGAGACTGGCTCAACAACCCAGTTTGCCACCGGAACCGCGCGCTTGGCTGGTCCAGGTTGTACGCCATCTAGCAATCAATAGCGCTCGCTCGGAAAGTAGGCGAATCTCGCGAGAGGATCGCTACGTAAGAATGCGGCCTGAATGGTTTTTTGCCTCCGAAGCAATCGATTCTGCTGGCCACACCAAAGAACTTGAGCAGTCCCTTTTGCAGCTTGAACCGGAGTATCGCGAAATCGTCGTGGCCCACCTTTGGAACGGACTCACGTTTCGGCAAATTGCAGAAGCATTTGATATATCGTCGTCCAAAGCCCATCGCGACTATTTGTTCGCCATCGAATCTTTGCGGCGCACAATGAAACCCACAGAAATAGAAAGATAACGTAGCCTATGTCAGAACAAAACAGCCAGTCGCTCGAAGAGTTTTCAGACCAGTTGCGACGCCTTGTAACTCCATCGGTAATCGGAGGCGCGGAAGAACTTTTCTACCAGTTGGGTTGGAAAGCAGCAAACGCGAGCCGAACGACATCCCAACGAACGGAGAGCGCGTTCAGTCCTTTCGCGGTCGGGCTTGCGACCGGCATCGCTACGATGTTGGTCCTATCGCTGAGTACCGGGAAACCGATTCTCGATTCAATTGACCCAGCTCGAAAGACTGTCACTGACCGAACCCCGCGCGACAATAGCGTAACCATGGATCCGCAATTGGTAAGACCATCAAATTGGCGTCGCTTCGATGAGCTGGAATCCCTGTTTGCATTTGTTCCTGTATTTGCGACCCATGGTTTAACTCGCGAAGCGCGAGACAAACCTGTAATCCCCAATTCAATTGATGGGGTGGCGTTCCCAAAGAATCAATCGATGCAGAGTTTTCGACAAGAAGTAATGAAGGAAATAAAGCTATGAACCTGAGCCGAAATCGAGATTCTGGGTGCCTTAGAATACTGGGGCTCGTTTGGATTGGAATAGTCTACGTGAACTTTTGGCATATCTCTCTGCTTTCCAACGTCGCCTTCGCCGCTTGCGTGCAAGCGCCCGAGCCCGTTTCAGCAGATGTGGATAAGACACTTGTCGGTCCTATCTCGCTGCACTTTGTTGAGCCCGCCAAAGAGCCTATCCCTGCGCTTCGCTATCGGTTTCACCCCAACCCACGTGAGCTCAAGCCTGGATCAGCAGCCCCATATTTCCAGCGAGCAATGGTTCAGTACCTCAAGAAACCAGCCGCAGTTCTAAGCCAATACAAGCAGTTCCAAATGGACTACGAAGATGGCAAAGCAAAAACTTCGATAGCGGATGAGTTGAAACCGTTTCAAGACGTGTTCGTCGAGTTAAGAAAGTTTGGTGAATGCGAGGATCTTCGGTGGGATGATCGGTGGCGAGACCTTCGTGGAGCCGACCTCTGGGAAGCCATGCTCCCGGAATTTCAAGAAGCTCGACAGCTGAGTCGCTTGATCGAGCACAACGCCCGACGTTGCTTAGAGGAGAAGGATTTTACCGGCGCTTTTGATTCGATTCGACTCGGCTTCCGATTCGCAGAATACTTGGGACAAGGCGATGCAATTATCCAGGACTTGGTAGCGATCTCTAGATGCCAAGCGATGTGCTACGTAGTAAGAGAAGCGATCTCGACCCCTGGCTGCCCAAATCTCTATTGGGCGCTTGCGACATTGCCTGAGCCGACCGTCTCTATGCGGCGCGCCATCGATCTTGAATGCCTAGGTATTGAGTATTCGTTCCCGGTTTTATTCAAAGCGGAGTCGAAGGAGTTGGGACGTGAACATTGGCAAACGCTGTGGAAGGAAACTTTTGATGCACTCAAGCGAATGGCGATCAATGGCAACGCGGACCTATCCGGGCAGCTTGAACAAGCGTTTCAAAAAAGTTTGGCGTCGGAGTTGGGTAAGGTTCGAAAACTGGTTCTGAGCAATGGATACGCACCAGAACGCATCGCCTCGATGTGCTCAGAACAGCTGGTGGCATTAGGCGCTCTTTGCGAGGTTCGAACGAGATCATCCGAATTCGTGAAAGCCCTGTTCCTGCCATTGCCGCTACGGGAACACGAGCTCCATCAAGCCAAGTTAGAACATGAAAAGTACTTGGCCGAGAATCCCGATTCTATCTTCGCAATTCTTCAACTTGTCAACGCCGCAGCGGACGCAGTCAGCCAAGCCGAAACGAAACAAATCTGTCACGTGCGGCAATTGATGACTCTCGAAGCGATCCGAATGCATGTAGCCGAACATGGTTCACCACCGGTTTCGCTGAAGGACCTGCGTTCAGTTCCCGCGCTACCCAATCCATTCGACGGAAGCTCGTTTGTTTACAAGGCAGTTGAAGAAGCTGGTGCCTGGCACGTTCAATTGAGTGGCGAACCTCGACCGAACGGAGCTTGGATGACAGAGCAAGACTTCCGCATCCAAAAGAAGTAACTTTTCGGACGTTGACCGTGCGGTTTTCAGATAAGGAATCGAGGTTGCCCTGTTGCGAAAGTCGTCAAGACTTT
>JANLUJ010001317.1:0-7619 GCA_031363425.1 Pirellula sp. | reverse complement strand
CAACTCACAACGACAAAACGAACTCACGCAATGGCGTAACGCGCATCCCAAATTGGTCCGATCCTGCAAACAGGCGTTGGAAACTCTTTCCAACGTTCAAACCGAGTTTCTACAAAACCTTGCCGATGAAGTGGCGGATTCTAAAGACGCGTTGACCGATAGTGATTACGTCTTTACAGAATTCCTAGACCGTTATGGTCCAAGAATGGCGCATTTGAATGGCGTGTTGCAAGTGCTGAACCACCTGAGCGGCTAATGATTTAGCCGCGAAGAAAGCGTCGGACCGAACCACTTCCCTATCGATTGGCTGTCGCCTTGGTTTTTGCTGCAGCATTACTTGGACCGGCCTTGAGTTCTGCTTTGGTTATTTGCTCTTCAAGCCTGGCTGAATAATCCATTACGCTACCCGCGCCTGAAAAGCCAACGACGACTTTGTCCCAGCCAAGTTCTTTTGACAACATTCGGCCCGCATCGATATCGAACTTGATCGTCCCATTGCTCAATTGCTGAAGCACTTGTGCCTCTTCTTTCGGCTCAGAAATGGCTGTCAACATTTCGCTTCGAACCGCGACGGTAGCCACGCCTGCACTAACCTTGTCAAATCGAAACAGCTCGCGAAACCGCACTGTCTTGACCGTACCATCATCGCGACGAATACGAAGTTCCCGAGGGACTTCCCAAGTTGCACCGATGGCGATCGGCTGCTTTGGCACAGGCAAAGTGATGTCTCCCATGCCCAAGTTCGGCGGATTGGTGTCATCGCTCCGCGCGACGATCATGCCTTGTTCGTCGATCGTGACGGTTGAAATCACCTTGCCAACTGAATCGGCCGCCGCTTTGAATTGGCGTTCGGGTTCTTCGCCGCTTTTGGAGTTGAATCGAATCTCCGTATCCGCCCCGATCCGCTGGGACATGTCAATTTCTAAAATTTTGTATTCGAATGTCATCTCGCCATTCTCAACACGCGTAACCTCCCACGTTTTTTGGGAAACCGTTCGCGAATGCGAATTCTGTTCCACTGCATCGATCTTGGTATCGGTCTTGGCCAGGTGAGTGACTTCGCTGGCGATGACCAACCCCGGTTCCAACTTGTATCGGAACAAGTATTCCTCGCCGCCAAGTGTCGATGGGGTCTCGGTCATCTCTTTGCGTTCCACTTTGCGGAGTGGCGACGCCACCTCTTGAGTTGGCTGGGTTGATTTTGTGATTGCTTTTGTGCCCGTACCGATCGGCTTGGATGCCGCATCACCGGTTGAAGCCTTACTCTCCGCATTGATCTTTTCTGGCTCGGCGGATTTGGCTTCGGGTCTTTTGGCAAGCGTTGGCGTTTGTTTTTCGGCAGGTCGCTTGGACTGTGTTGGAGATTGAGCTTCAACAAGTCCATTGCTAGCAATGAGCACTAACCCAACCATAGCGATCCTGTAATTGCGATTCAACATCTCAACACTCCGCGCACCAGTGATTCAACGAAAGCTACATAGACACGGGTGTCTAGCAAAGATGAGGCAGCTGCGTCAAGTGAGTTTGCATGAATCGCAAACTGGTAGCCAAAAGCCATGCGAATACTCGCCCCACCTCGTTGAAGAGTGAGAATGTGATCTAGCCCAACGGGCTTTCACAACTCTGCCCTGGGCTTTGATGTTGATGCCCCATTCGGGGCGTTGGACACGTGTTGCGACACCTCTTGGTTGCCGAGAATGCTCGATGAGCTTTAACGGATTTGATTGCTCAAAAACAACCTTTGTACTAAACCCACAGTAATCCCGGATGGACCGGTTATTAGGTATTGATGCGTCGCTTGGGTCAAACCGAATACACTTCTCGCAATTCCCGTTTGAGGATTTTGCCGACAGGGCTCTTTGGCAGATCCGCCCGAAACACGACCCTGGCGGGAACCTTAAACTTGTTCACGTAGCGAGCGACATGACTTTGAATCTCAATCTCGGTCGCGGAATGCCCTGGACGCAACACAACGACGGCACAAACTTGTTCACCAAACGTAGCGTCCGGGATTCCTATGACGGCCGTTTCCGCCACCGCCGGATGTTGATAGATCGCTTCTTCGATTTCTCGCGGAGATATGTTTTCTCCCCCTTTGATAATCAAGTCTTTTATACGACCGGTAATATACAAGTAGCCATCTTCATCGACCCGTCCGAGGTCGCCCGTATGTAGCCAACCAGCCCGCATGGCAAACTCAGTCGTGGCCGGATCTCTCCAATAGCCTTGCATGACGTGAGACCCGCGAACACAGACTTCTCCCTCTTTGCCTATGGGAACTGAGCGGTTTTCATTGTCGAGAATGCATAAATCCATTTCGTGAAGAGGCCGCCCCACGGCCCCAACACGGTGGGCCTCGTTTTCATGGTAGCTACTGATGGCGCAAGTGGCTTCAGAACAGCCATAGCCATCCCTGATGCGGCATTTGAAAGTCCGCTCGAATTCGAGGCGAACTTCCTCCGGCGTGGCCGCCCCACCAGTACTCACAAGTTCCAGGCTCGAACAGTCGTATTGCTGGCGGTCAGGGAAGTTCAACATGTAGGTAAGCATCGTCGGCACAACCGAGAATCGGGCGATCTTAAACTGTTGAATTGTTTCAAAGACCTTGCGGGTGTCCCAGTGAGGAAGGATGATCGAACTGCAGCCAAAGAACGCGTTCAGGTTCATCCCAAGCACTCCGAAGACATGGCTCAGCGGCAATACTTGCATGGCCATCGTAAATGGAGGCATGTTCCCTAGTTTAGTTACTGACGCTACGTTCGTAAGCAAGTTTTTATGGCTTTGCATAACCCCCTTGGGCTGGCCCGTTGTCCCCGAAGTGTAGATCAGCATCGCTAAGTCATTCTCATCGCAATCATGCATTGATTTGAGCGGCTGGGCCGTCGCCATCAGCGGTTCGAGTGCAATGATTGACGGGAGCTCACAGGCTCCGTGTACTAGTATTGCCTCGATATTCGAGTTGTTTTCCGAGGCTTCAACGATCCGTTGCGCTAGGGGTGCGGATGTGACTACCACCTTTGCCCCCGAGTTCTCAAGTACGTAGCGAACTTCGCGTGCGACCCAGTTGGGGGTCACCGGTATCATGACCGCGCCCAATCGCCAGATGGCATGAAAGGCATCTGTGACGATCGGGTCGTTTGCCATCATGACAACCACACGATCGCCGGGTTTAACCCCTTGGGCCAGTAAAACGGATGCCATTTTCTCTGCGCATTCCAACCGTTGCACATTGCTGTGCCAACGACCCTCATGATAGACACAAGGGTACTCCCCAAATCGATCGATATTGTCCAGGACCAATTGTGCAATGTTCATAAATGACTCAACTCGCCGGCGCATCTTCTTAGCGTAACGCAGCAATCTCGAACGACAATGTGAGTTTACCGTCCGTTCGGTAAGACGCAAAGAGGGTTGAATATCCTTCGCAAGTCCATGGAGCCCTCGCCCTGCTTGCGAGTAGACCGACCGTTCGGTAAGATCGCTAAGCGAGTCGGTTAGGGCTTTGTCCAAATTGCATTTTTGGGTAGTGGATCTTGTTAAAGATCCAGCAGGCTTCGGATCTTTAACAAGATCCACAACGTCCAACCCCAATTCCGAATCTGGACAACACACTAATGCTTTATTTTCTTAACGCTCTGGCGAGCGAAGCTACCCCCCTGCATGCGACAAATCTATGACTGCTTCTATATCACTATCTTCCAAAGTGGCCATTGTAACCGGCGGTGGGCGTGGAATCGGTCGCGCTATTGCAAAACGCTTTGCGGAAGCGGGCGCAAATGTTGTGATCGCTAGTCGGAAACTTGAAAACCTAGAAACGACTGCACATGAGCTAGCTGGGTTGCCAGGCAGAGTTATTCCAATCGCTTGCCACATCGGGCGACTTGAACAATTGGAGAATCTCGTTCGAGAAACGGAGCAGCGGCTTGGTCCGGTCGACATTCTTGTCAACAACGGCGCGACCAACATCGGCCAGGGACCATCGCTGGGCGTGACCGATGAAATGCTCGACAAAATGGTTGAGGTCAATATCAAGGCAGCCCTGAGGTTGGTCCGATTGACCGTACCAAAAATGATCGATCGCAAGAGCGGTGGATCGGTCATCAATATCAGCTCGATCGCCGGCCTGCACCCGCAACCTGAGGGGCTGCTTTACAGCTTCACCAAGGCGGGGCTAATCATGATGACTCGGAGTTGGGCCCGCGAATTCGGTCCGCATGGAGTCCGTGTCAATGCGATTGCGCCCGGCCTCATCAAAACCGACTTCAGTGAAGTTCTTTGGAAGGATGAGAGATATCAGACGGCAATTCAAACAACACAACCCATTCGACGCATTGGTCAGCCGGATGACATAAGCTACGCTGCACTGTATCTCGCTTCCGAGGAGGCGTCCTTTGTGACCGGACATGTGATGGTCCTCGATGGTGGAGCGACGGCTTGAGGGACGACATACGGCTGACCTGCCAGAGCATTGCGAACATTTCAAAGGTTTGCGTTGACAGGCTGGAAGCCTATCCCACTTAACACTCGAAGGAAAAACATGAAGAGCCTACAGGGAAAAGTCGCCATCATCACAGGGGCTGGTGGTGGCATCGGTCGTGAATACGCGCTATTGTTCGCGGCCGAGGGGGCAAAAGTCGTCGTCAACGATATCGGATGCGAAGCCAGCGGCAATGGCCAAAGCCCAACGGCGGATCAGGTCGTCTCGGAAATCGTTTCTCGAGGTGGCCAAGCGATCGCGAACATGGAACCTGTCGGTTCTTTTGCCTCAGCAGGTCGAATCGTACAAGCTGCGTTGGATACCTATGGTCAACTCGATATCATGGTCAACAATGCAGGCATACTGAGAGATCGTACGCTCTTGAAAATGACTGAAGAGGAATGGAATCGAGTAATCGAAGTTCACTTGACTGGCTCGTTCAGCTGCATGCAAGCGGCTGCCCGCGCGATGGCCGAACGGGACAAAGGGGGACGCATCATCAATACATCGTCCAGTTCCGGCTTGCTAGGCAATTTTGGTCAGACCAATTACGGCGCGGCCAAAGCCGGTATCCATGCAATCACTCGAATCGCAGCCTTGGAATTGGCCAAAAATAAAATTACCGTCAATGCGATTGCACCGGCAGCATTGACTCGCATGTTTCAAACGATACCTGGTGCAGCGGCGTCGGTTAGCGTTGATACGTTCGGTCCAAAGTTCATCGCGCCACTCGCCGCCTATCTGGCATCGGACGCAGCGGCGAGTATCTCCGGCCAAACTTTTGGAATTGAGGGCCAGCATGTCTTTATCTACAAGATGATGACCAGCCACGGAGTATCCCAATGGAATGGCATGCAACCCTGGACGATAGAGGAGTTGGCAAAAGCAATGGGGCAGATCGTCCAGTGGTAGCTTTCGAAAAAAAACTACGTTTGGCAGAAAAACACTTGATCTCAGTGTGCCCGAAAATGAGCCGGTGGGTCTCAGAAGTGGGCCGTTGTGAATGGAATCCGATTTGGGACAGAGAACCAATGGAATCGTTGGTGCGAGCGGTCGCTCATCAACAACTTCATGGGAAAGCTGCCGAATCCATCCTCGGTCGCCTGATAGATAGGTTTCCCAATCAGCCTTTTCCATCGGCATTGCAGTTGTCGCGAATGCGAGTTCCGTCCTATCGCAAATGCGGCTTTTCGTTGGCTAAAGCGGAAGCTATTCGCGGTATCGCAAAAGGTGCTAGCGAAGGAGTTGTTCCCAGTCGCCTTGTTGCAAACGACATGACGGATCAGGCACTCATTCATAGGCTCACCGCGCTGCGAGGCATTGGCCAGTGGTCGGTCGAGATGTTTTTGATCTTCACCATGGGAAGATTGGACATCATGCCAGTGGACGATTTTGGGGTTCGGGCGGGACTCATGCATCTCTACGAATTGCCCGAAATGCCCAAAAAAGCAGAGTTTGCGCATTGGACAATGTCATGGCAACCCTATCGAACCGTTGGGGCATGGTACCTTTGGCGACTCGCAGATGCGAGGAAGATAAAGGCTTAAGGTATAAGGCGAGCGGCAGGAGTTGGTTTACCGTAGCTCGGGCCCCTGGCCCGAGTTTCGCACGGCCCAGGGGGCCATGCTCAATGGCATTCACATTCGGACATGTGAGCCGCTGGGCGCTAGCCGCGGGTGAGTTAAATTCAGTGAAATTGCTTCGTTACACCGGCGGCTAGCGTCTTGCCGCTCACAAAGCGAGTGCCATTTGAGGCCATGCTACCGGTAGATTTCAGCCTGTCGCTCGCCTAAGAATAGTGGATTAGTGGATAGGGGCATTAGCAGTTGGTTATGATAGGACGTGGGGTACGAAGTTTGTGATTGATTGTGGTTGCTGAAGTCCCGCGAATTCAGCGGGACTTGATTTTGTTGAAACATCGAGGATTGAGATTTGGAAACTGGGATTGTGATACGGCAACCTTCAGGTGGTAAAACAAGAACAACGGACGGCTTGCGCCGTACCGCTTCAAAAAAAATCCAGCGTGTCGGTCAACTAAGTTGGGTTGTACTTGCACTTGGACTGATCAACGATTCTTTACTGGGCGCAGATTGGCCGATGTGGCGCAGTGATTCCATGCGAAGCGCCTCGTCGACAGAGTCGCTACCCAACAAACTCCGCCTGGAACATGTTTTAAGAGGGACGACTAGAAAACAAGGTTGGGAGGACCCTTTGAATGCAGACGTCATGGCGTACGATCGCATTTTGGAACCGATCCTGTTGGGAGACCAACTACTTTTTGGCTGCAATGATTCAGACAAAGTAGTCTCCTACGATCTCAAAACGGGCCAGCTTATGTGGAGCTACTTCACTGATGGGCCGGTGAGATTGCCTTTAGCCTCAGCCGATGGCGTAGTCTATTTTTCGAGCGATGATGGCTACCTTTATTCGCTCGATGCTGTGACGGGCACATTGAATTGGCGATTTCGTGGAGCACCACTCGATCATCTTGCAATCGGCAATCGTCGCTTGATTTCCGCTTGGCCTGCTCGAGGTGGGCCGGTTATCTATGGTGACCAAGTCTATTTTGCGTCAAGCATCTGGCCGTTCATGGGGACATTCATTTATGCGCTGGACAAGCGGACTGGAGACGTCATTTGGCTCAACGACGAGACGGGCTCACAATACATCAAACAGCCGCACAGCGCACCTTCGTTTGCTGGAGTTGGACCTCAGGGCGCGTTGCTTGCAACCAAGGATACTTTGATCGTTCCGGGAGGAAGATCCGTCCCCGCCGTTTTCGATAGGCATACGGGTAAGCAACGTTACTTCGAACTTAGCGCAGGCGGAAAAGGGACAGGCGGTTCCTTCATCACGGCGGACGATGACTATTTCTACGTTCATACACGGCTCAAAGGCACTCGCCAATTTTCCTTAGGCGACGGCGTGAAGACCGCGTTCATGCCCAACGAACCTGTCCTTGCAGGAGAAATTCTTTATTCTGCCGAAATGGAAAATGGCGTTGCCAACGTTTGCGCATGGAAAAAAGACGGCACCAAACTTTGGGACGTTCCGGGCGACGGTCGCGGTGACTTGATTCTCGCGGGAGGTGTTCTTTATGCGGCCGGTCCACTTTCCGACTCTACGCAAGCGATGAGTCAAC
>JANLUJ010001261.1:0-4501 GCA_031363425.1 Pirellula sp. | reverse complement strand
AGCCGACCTCGCCTGAATTCGGTTTCCACCACACTTCGTAAATCATCTAATCGGTTTTCAAACACCTTTTTTTCCGTGTAGCTTTTAAGATTGGGTAGCGGGTCCTTCGGGTCCCCGGTTTGAAACGCATCCAGGACGCTCCCCATGTATCCACCTCGCGATGGCCATTGGCCACTCAAGATCGATATGTGTCTAGGGATTTCTATGTTATCTTCGGTTTGATGGCAGATCACAGAACCGATTGCGGGGTGAATCAGGGTTGGATCGGGACGCCAGCCTGTCTTCATGTTGTAGGTGGCTCGTTCATGATCTCCTTCTTTTGATATCATCGAACGAACCAAGGTCGCGCGATGCATGATCTCTGCCGTACGCGGCAGTGTGCTCGCAATTTGAAGGCCTTTCACCGAGGTTTCGATAGCTTTGGTCTCGCCGCCAATCTTGTACCCGGCATGTGGATCAAATGTTTCCAGTTGGCTTGGGCCGCCTTGCATCCAAAGTAGGATTAAACTCTTGGCACCTAACTTGTCACTTTGATTAGATTCGCTGGCAATCGAAAGACGTTCCGCGATCTTGGTAAGCACACCCTGGCTTAGTAATCCACCTGCAACCATAGAGCCACAGCGCAGAAAACGTCGGCGGTGAAAACTCTGCAGGGAGTCGCAGCCCGCCGCAATGTCCTCTGTTCCCATGTTGGCAGCTATTAGGCGACTTGCGGAAACGGGAGTACTGGACAGCGTGTGGGGTTCAATCATTTCTAGTGGTTCCATTGAAATTCCGTACTGTTGATTAGAGTCCAGAAAATACTGCCCATGGCCTGCGATCTGGCATTCGCTTTCGTGTCGTGCAGTCGAGCACAAAATGCGTTCAGCTCTGCCCCCGTTGGCAAGCGATTGAGCGTCGACAGATAGGCTGTTTCCACCGCGACTTTATCGTTGCTCGCCAACTGTGCGATCCGTGTCGCTGCATTCATGATTGGATTGTTTTTAATCCGCTCACTGACATAGGAACCATTCATGACCAGCAACCTTTGCGGAATGGTGACGGACTGCTGAATGAATTCATCATCCCCTTGATCGCCATACGCTTTAGTAAAGTCGTTCACTCCACCAAAGAGTTCAAGCTTTGAAATGATCGAACTGTTTTCGTCGATCGCATGGATACGGCAGGCTTGATGAATCGCAGCCGCAACTTGTTCGGGTCTCAACTGGGTTAAGGGGAAAACAGCCCAATGGTTCTCATGCTCCTGTTCTATCGAGTCGCTTTCCGCCTCTTGCTCCAATCGAGAGTCTCGCTGAAAAGCTTCGGTGCAAACAATGGTTCGAACCAATCGTTTCAGGTCAAAGCCATTCGTTGCTAAATCCTCAGCCAATATCTCGAGTCCCGGCGGGAAGGGACCAGACAAGGGAATACTATCGAGCGGTTCGACCAATGGCTTACCAAACAAAATCGCCCACATTCGATTAACCGTCGCTCGAGCAAAAGCCTTGTTCTTTGGATGCGTAACCCAAACAGCTAGGCGATGTCTGGGATCACCCGACTCAGGCATCAATTCACGGAGGTAGGGCACCGTCGGTTCAACACTGCTCTCTTTTTCATCATTAAGATAAGTCAATCGGTAGTCGGGCTTGAAATTGCGAAGACCAACAAATGGGTTGTCTAGTCGCGTCCCTGAAAAGAAAGCTGCTAGCTGATGAAAATCGGCCTGCTCCCCTGTTCGAATTCCTTTTACAGGATTGCTGACCATTCCGGGGTCGACGGCTTGATCATCCGATTCGAGTGGACTCTCGCCAAGCGAGTCAGAGAAATTGACTTTGCCTAAGTAGTCCGCATGGCACTGCAAACAATCGATACGCTGTGCGAGAAACGCTCGGGACGTACGGCCTGCCAGCCGAATCGCATCTGGCTTTTTATTATCCGCATTATCCATTGTTGCAGTCAGAAAATTCACTTGAGGTGCGTCCGTCCATGAGCCTTTTGCCTCCAAGATATCTCGAACAATTACATCGTAGGGTGTGCCTTTTTCAAAATGGTCTGCGATCCAATCGACATACTTTCGTCGCCGAAACACAAGGAAAGGACCGACATTGGTACCTACCGTCGCCCGCGTCCATCGCTCGGCCAAATAGTCAGACGATCGTCGATCCTTGAGAAGATACTCAGTCCACCAAGTCGGTCGCCGATCTTCTGGAATTTGCTCGACTACTCGGATTTCCTCAAGCGACAATCCGTTTCCAATCAAGCCGAGACTGATACGCCGAGTGACTGCTCGCCAATCAGATGGTTTTGCTTTTGCCAAGCCATGACTCGCGATATCTGCATTCATCGCTTGATCCACTCGTTGAGCAACCGATTGGATGGTCGTATCGAAACTGGATGAGATCGATTCGGGCTTGTGAAGCAACTTGGCTCTTGGGGAAGTTGCCCACCCAATCCCGGCCAAAAGCGAAATCACAAAGGCGATGAGCAGAAGCCTTTTTCGCCAACGCGCAGTGTCAGGCAGTGGGGCTTCATTCGATGCTGCATTGACTGCTAAGACAGGTGGCAGGAAAGGCGGACCATTCGATGCCAACAGAGGAGGTACAGTGTTTTGGTTTTCGCTCACGGTAATCTTACTTTCGGAGCCTTGTAAATGACGCCCGTCGCCTTTGAATGAAACGAAGGTCGCCATTGGGCCTGAGTGTCCGAACCACCATGCGTAAGGCGACCGGCAGGTTTAACCCTACCCAGTACGATGCGCAAGCTAGTGTTTCCAGCTTCCAATTCACTAGCTCGCGTGTCGTGCTACTGGTACTTTCAGTCTGCCGATCGCCTAACCATCCGATTAAGCTTATTCGTAAGTATCCGATAAAGCTTGGATTAAATCTTTTCGAATGGTTCCTTTTCCGACGGATTTTTCGAACCATTCCGAAACCTTTTTATCAAAGAGTTCGTTTCTCGCGGGTGACAGAGAAAAGTAAACGGCCCGAGCTGCTATGTCGGTTGGCTCCTGTTCACTTAGCGTCAAATCCGCCATCGCCACCGCGATCCCTGGAGGCAATCTATCCCAGGAAAATCGTTCATTGTTTCCGTCCCTGCGAACAATTAGTTCGTCGTCTTTAATCTCCACAATAGCGATGCGCAACTTTCCCACAGTAAGCGTCTCTGAGCCTCGCATTTTGGATTTGGCGTCGCGTACCGACTTGATGAAAATTTCATAAAGTTGGCCAAGCTGATCGAGCCTAGCGTGTTTCGCTTGCATTTCATCGCTGGACGAAAGTGGCAGGGCGAGTTCCATATGTTTATGAAACGTCGCGAAATCAGCTCTACGAACTGAATCGTTAGCAATCTTCATTGCCTCGATCCATTGTGCTTTTGAAGCAGCGGAAACCACCGGAATCATCGATTTGTCGTTGGCAGGTTTTAGAGGAGGAACTGATACTGCATCCGGTTTTGTAGCTTCCGCAATGCTTTCCGACGACGCATCGCTGCTGGCGAGTGTCGGAAATACAAATGCGGAATCGCTCCCAATTGACACTGGCGCGTTCTTGCCACCTATGGTCCGAGCATTTGTTGTTTTCGGTTTTGCCAAAGTCGTTGTAGGACTTGCCTTCGTGGTCTCCAGTTTCCCTGCAATTTCCAGACGGTTCAAAACGAATCGAATGCCCGCGTAGCCTAAAAAGATTGCGGCAACAGACAAGAATCCAGCCACGTAAAGTGCCTGCTTCATCTTGCGCTGACGTTTAAGCCTTTCAAACTTGGAAACCGATGATTCACTGCGCACTGCAGCCGGCGTTTGAGGAGAAGCAACGGGAAATGGTGGAGTTGTTGCAGTTGGTGACATTGCTGAGAGCGTCGGTATTTGCCGCCTCAGTTCATCCCATCTATCCGCCGCGCTTGGAAACGAGCAAATCGAGGATTTCGTGCTATTCGTGACCAAACAAGCTTCTGGGTCGAATGGAGCGAACGGGTTGGCCAGTGGAAAAAAAGACTGACTAGTCGATAGTGATCGTCGGCTTAGCTGTTCGTCGTATTCCTGTTTGCTGGTTGCATTCAACAAGTCCGTTTGCGCTTGCTTGATTAACTTGGCAACCAACCGTGCCGCATCGGGATCGGTCTTCGTATCGGAAGCATTCCAAGCCGCCGCTGTCGATCTTAATGCCTGCTTGATCTCGCTCATGCTCGCATCTCTAGTTATTCCCAACAGCGTGTAATGATTGAGCTGGTTAACTGCGACTCGAATCCCAAGATGCTTTTTAATGGAATCAAGTAATTCGTTCATAACCAACTCGATCGTTTCCAAGGATTCAATGTTTGGGAAGAGGCTCCTGACGAGCTTAACAAGTGCTTTTTCACTGCTACCAATTGGGATTGTATGTGAGCGGCAAGGCGCTAGCCGCCGGTTGCTCGCCCTACCGGCGGCCTAGCGCCCAATGGCGCTCACTTTATTCAAATTGAGCCGCGGGCGCTAGCCGCGACAACCGTGTTTGCCTGGGAAACCGTAACGCGGCTAGCGCGGATTATT
>JANLUJ010001219.1:0-2655 GCA_031363425.1 Pirellula sp. | reverse complement strand
ATAGGTTCACAACATTCAAGTTTTCATCAAGGATCAGAATATCCGCTTGCTTGCCGACGCACAGACTGCCGCTCCGATGCGAGATTCCGGTTCGCTCCGCAGGAGTTAGGCTGGCCATGCGGATCACCTGTGACAGACTTGCAGACGTACTTCGTTTCATATGACGCACCATATGATCCATGCCAACAATGGAACTCGCCAGACTTCCGTTCGGGGCCCATGCGACTTTGCCGTCACTGCGAAACAAGGTTCCGTCAGTCGAGTTTCCGAAGCGATACTCGCCAATCGGCATATCCAGTGCTCTGTTGCAGTCGGTCACGAGGCATAGTCGCTCAGCCCCCTTCATTCGAAAGGCAAATTCAAGCAATTCCGGTGCCAGATGACATCCGTCAGCAATGACCTCAGTGCTCATGTCGGCGTTCATCAGCACGAATTCTGCCATGCTTCCTTGCATGGGCACATTGCAGCGCTGCCTGATCGACGGCACGGAACTCATAGCGCACCAGAAGTGATCGACATGCCGCATTCCGGCATCGAAAGCTGCCTGCATCTCACTCCAAGTCGAATTCGAATGCCCACAGGTGATAAGGCAGTTGTGTTGCCGCGCCATTTGGTAGAACGCGTCGGCACCCGCGAGTTCGGCCGCACAGGTTGCGACTCGGACCAGACCGCTATCGAAGTACTTTTGAAATTCACTGACCATCGGACTTCGGCGACCATCGGCCGCATGACAACCGACTTTGTCTTCCGCGAAGTACGGCCCGTACAAATGCACGCCACCGATGCGAGCAGCCTTCGCCGGTTGTGTTGAAAACTGACGCGAGGCCACGGCACAGGCATTGATCATGTCGACGATCTGCTTTGAACTGCCGGTCGTCGTCGTCGGAAAAATCGTCGTCGTACCATGCCTCAGATGTGCCGCACAGGCGGTCGTAACGGCTTCCGGCGTACCGTCCATGAAGTCCGCGCCGTCACCGCCGTGAACATGCAAGTCGATGAACCCAGGTGCGATGATTCTGCCCTGCGCATCAATGATCTCACAATGATTCGACAGTGATTTCCGCTGACCGACATAGACGATCGTAGAGTCCTCACAGCAAACCATTCCGTCGTCTAGCTGACGGTCGGGCAGTACGACTGTCCCGTTCATAAATGCAATTGGATTCATCGAGTAGAGTGTTTCCTATTTCTTCTTCAAATGTACGCGCTCGCACATAGCATTTAATATGCATTACGAATCTTAATCCATAATAATTTCCGAGTTCATAGTACAAGAACATCACAGCAAGTGGAAGACACCGCAAGCGAGACTCAGTAATCAATGAATTCCCAACGCTTTAATGCGTGAGCTGAGTGTGGTTGGCTTCATTCCGAGTTTCGCCGCTGCACCTTCGTTGCCATAGATCTTTCCATTCGAGACCTTTAATGCGGCGCGGATGTTCTTTGCCTCCAGATCGCGTAATTCGGATTCAGTCAAGATTTCTGGTTGAACACTCTCGATTGCCTTTTCCTCCGCCCGCTTCGAAGTGCTCTTGGCCAAGTCGAACTTCAAGCGACCATCCGTCGCGATGATGCAGGCTCGCTCTAGGACATGCTGTAGCTCGCGAACGTTTCCAGGCCACTCTCTTTACACGGACATGGCCCATGCCGCTAGTATGGTAATGAGCATGATAGCGCATGGTATGCGTTCCGCCGACCCAACCCATGAATCGGCTCATCTCGCCATCATCCATCGGACGCAAGACGTTGTGATAGTGATTTGGCATTAGCAAATAGGAATAAAGCTCCACCTTGTGGATCTCCAACGCTTCATAAAGTATCCTTTCGAAGGCAACATAATCCTCCGGCTTGTGAAAGATTGTAGCTCGAAGATTGCCAAGATTTAACGCGCGATACGATCCACCGGCTTCATCTGCCCTGGGTGACCTTGGCATATTTGCTCCTCTCAAAACACTACTAAATTGCCAAAATTCAGTCCTCATGTCCAACAAAGAGGCCTGACCCCGTTGACCGCTCCAACAAAGAGGCCTGACCCCTTTGACCCCTCTTAATCTGAGTAGCTATCCATGCACCACTCCATTACATTACCGTGCATGTCATGCAGGCCCCATCGATTTGCTTTCTTTTCGCCAACTAGATGAAGTCTTTTATTTGAGTTATCGTTAAACCACGCATACTCATCCAGCGATTCCGACGAGTCACCAAAACAATACGCAGACGAGCTTGTGGCTCGGCAGGCATATTCCCACTCTGCTTCCTTAGGTGCGGACTGCTTGACGTCTCTAGTCGAGTAGTGTACCATTACGGTAGTACGCACGTTTTTGTGTCTCTTATTCGCGTTAATTGCGGCTAAATGCCGTGTCGAGAGGAGTTTGGGATGAGTTCGAGAAAATTGCAATTGTTGTCAATTGGTTTGTTGACGTTTGGCTTGATCGCAGATCGCAAATCGGAAGCCCAGGAAGTTTTGGGAGATACGCCCAAATCGGTCCGTGCCCAAGCGGATGCTCAGCTTCGGAGTCTTCAATCGGAAGTGCAGAAGGAGTTAAGCAGGTTGGCGGACGAAAGCGACAAGGAGAAACTGCAATCGAATTCAATCCTCAAAACGTTAGAGATTTTGAATCCTGCCGGAGAAAGAGTCTTGGGATTGGTCCAACC
>JANLUJ010001203.1:0-20790 GCA_031363425.1 Pirellula sp. | reverse complement strand
CGTGATGGTACGGAAAGCCCTTAAGATTCGAGGAGCATGTCCCAGGAGTATCGACCCAAAACTGCCTTTTCGCGATTGGATCATATGCCTTGCGATGAGCGACGGCCGCTTTGACGACGATGATCGAAAATCGCTCGGGGTCCAATCCGACGTGTCGCCATTGTCCCAGATCCATCGGAGGTGTTCGATTGCTGGTCAGTAGGATTGTTACACCACGGTGTTCAACGATCGCGCACGGGCCCATGTCAAAATGATCGCCTGCAATACTTGCTAGATGACTTTGTTTGTCCTCGAGTTCGAAATAACCGTCACAACAACGCATCAACTCACACGCAAATTGCATGGTTCCTTCGCTTAGTTGACTATCACAGTCACCGAACTCCAATTGGACGATATCCCCAGAGCAATGATGGCTCAGTTGCAAAACTGCTTGAGGCGCCCATAGGCTGATCGCTGCATTGCTAAACTCATGTTCGACAAGTGCATGAAGCAACGTAACACCATTGCCAGGAGCGCCAGCGCCAATGTTGTCGGAGGGTTCAACGAGAACGGTCAAGCCGTTTAGTTGTTGCGAACGACGCAGTTGTTTCAAGCGATCGAAAACCTGTTCTACCGATTCTTCGGAAGACGAGTATTCGCTCAGGTGTTGGGTAGCCAGCAAAGCGAGCTGGCTCAACGCTGTCATGGCTTCATCGTTGCCCCCTTCGGTTGCGATGGAAAAACTGAGTCCCGTGTCGGGAGTGTCGGCATATGCGAAGCCCGCATTGACATTGACCACCCAGAATGAAGAATGCTCTCGTTCGAGATGCCGCGCCAACTTCTGCAAACGCTCCATAGGTTGAGCCCTGCTGTCGGTGGCCGTTGGCGGCAAGATGATCGGCACTTGCTTCAACAATTGCCGAGGTCGAACTTGCCGCGACAGCGAACGCGTCAGAAGTGATGCTGCTCGGATGGCAGACTCGCGAGCATCGGTATGAGGATTTTCGCGATAGCCCACGAGGCAATCGGCGTAGGTTGCCATCGCTTGTGAGAAATTTGCATGTAGGTCATAGACGCCGAATATGGGAAGTGTTTCGGCGCCCGGAAGCTTTCGAATTCGACGCAATAATTCACCATCCACATCGAGTTGATCCGAGCAAACAAAAGCACCATGGAGAATCAAGTAAATTGCGTCGACACCATCGGAAAGTTTCGGCAATGCGAGCTCGTGAAACCGATTCCAATATCTCTCCAAGACGTCCGCTGCGACCATGGGACCAGGAACCGCGTTGGCGAACAAGGTCGGCACAATTTCCCAGTCTTGAAGTTTTGCATACTCGAGCAAGCCGCCCAGAGGAGAGGAATCGCCAAACGCTGCAAGCATTTCCGATTCCTCGCGGACTTGAAATGCATTCCATGGGGTGGAACCATGCATGAAGCTATGGGTTTCATGAAACAGTCCGGCAACCATGACTCGAAACGGAGTAGGGGATTTTATTATGTTCATGAACTTTGGATGTCCGATGGCTATCCTTCAAATCGAGCAGTAGAATTCGAGGCTAGGGAGCGTTCAGGCAGTTTGGTCAAACGAGGCTTCGTTCTTGTGACTGATTCTCTCACGAAAGTATTGTAAAGGGTCCTGTTTTGAAATTGGAAATCGATCTGTCTCGACTTGCAGAAATACGAAAGCATTTAAGTGTTCCGCTTTTGTGCGACGCACTCGACGCTTCTGGATATAGTGCGCAATCTCCGAGATTGCCCCTCGTCCCGCTTACTGTCAAGCCTGTTCTACTCTTTGGATCGGCTAAGACGATGCTCTGGGCAGACATGGCGCATGTTGACCCTCACCCATATGAACTTGAGCTAGCAGCTATCGACTCCTGTGAAGCCAACGACGTCATTGTCTGCGCCGCCGGTGGTTCGATGCGCTCGGGAATTTGGGGGGAGTTGCTTTCCATTGTTGCAATGAAGCGAGGGTGTTCAGGTGTTATCGTAGACGGCGCAGTTCGCGATACTCGCAAGATGACCGACATGGGATTCAGTGCGTTTGCACGTGGAGCCTGCCCCTACGATAGTCGCAATCGCCAGCGAGTTATCGACTTTGACGTTACGGTCGATCTTGGAGGTGTCCAAGTTCACCCGGGGGATCTGATTGCAGCCGACGACGACGGAATGGTAGTTATTCCCAACGCGATTGCAAATAGCATCATCGACGCTGCGTGGGCCAAGGCGCTCGCTGAAAACAACGTGCGAGATGCTGTGTCCGTTGGTTTATCTGCCACGGAAGCGTTTAAAAGGTTTGGAGTCCTTTAGTCGTTCGCCGCGACTCGTCGCTCTATTAGATTGACGCAGGTCGCCTTGAGAGTGAGAATGGGTGTTGTTGCGAGCTTGCCAATAGCCACACCAATAGTCATTCGTTCAGGTGAATTAGTGGTAATTTCCTCAAAGGCGAACCTGACACTTTGTTCCGTCGCGATGTTCGCATCGTTGTCGGTTGCTTTTTCGCAGTGGCAACAGGGGGCACCTTGGCAACAGGGGTTGCCTAGGCAACAGGGGGCAAACGGGCAAGATTTTGGTGGAGGGGGATTTGATGGTGGGGGATTTGGCGGGCAGGGATTTGGCGGGCAGGGATTTGGTGGGAAGAAGGTGGTTCGCAGCGACTTTCCAATGTGGAAGATCGAGGCGCCCTTTCAAGCAGACGTTTTTACCTTTGCCCGAATCAAGTACACCTCGATAGCAAGCGCCGGCAGATATGGACGTGGCAATCGATGGCAAAACGATTTCCCCGATAGCGACTGGAACTTTTCCTGCCGGCTTCAAGAATTGACCAGCATGAAGGTAGATCCGAACGGCCGAGTTCTCGAGCTGACAGATCCAGAATTATTCGATTACCCATTTCTCTTTATGAATGGCGTAGGATCATTGCAGTTCAGTCGCGAAGAAGCGGCATCCCTTGGACAGCATTTACTCAACGGCGGGTTCTTGATGGTGGATGACTTCTGGGGAGAAGAAGAATGGTCGAGGATGAAGGAGCAAATGAAAATGGTATTTCCAAATCGCGAGCCGATCGATCTCCCGTTGTCGCATGAACTCTTTCACATCGTCTATGACTTGAAAACAAAACCGCAAGTTCCAGACATTCGAACTTGGCGGTCGGGCGCAACTTTTGAGTTCAATCACCCACTTCCGCACGGTGACAAGCTCCCGCATTTTCAAGCATACCATGACGACAAGGATCGAATCGTCGCACTACTTTGCCACAATAACGACCTAGGTGACGGTTGGGAACGCGAAGGTGAAAATGCCGACTACTTCGAGACCTTCTCGGTCCCGTTTTCCTATCCGATGGGCATCAACATCATCACGTACGCGATGACCCACTAAGGCGAGCGGCAGACTGAACAGTACCAGTAGCACGACGCGCGAGCTAGTGTATTGGAAGCCGGAATCACTAGCTTGCGCGTCGTGCTAGGTAGGGTTAAACCTGCCGAGCGCTCGCAGCCAGGTTTCGAGAATGTGCAACTGTGCCCCTTCAAACTATTTCTTTGCGATCGATTCCATCTCGGTTTTGTAGGACTCAAGCAAATCCAAAGTCGCGGGATGGTTGTTTTGACGCAGCCAAGTCTCGTAGGAGATGATCTGTTTTCCTCCAGGCAACGGCTTTGTCCAAACCAGTCCGTCCCCTTGGATGTTGACAATAATGTTTCCAACCGAAGGCCTGGCCCGCATGGCAATCTCGACTTTTTCCTTCGTGTAGGTCAGAAACGTGTAGTCGTCCGAACGAATGCCGGAACTCTTGATCGTCCAGCCCAAAGCTAGCAGTTCCTTACTATATCGATCTGCTACCTCCGCCATAGGTGTGGCGTCTACCTGAACATCGATCGTCTTTCCATTGGCATCGTATTTGGCTGTTTTAGACGCGTTCAAGATGGGGAAATCTGCCGCTTCTATGCTTGCTCCAGCAGACTTCGCATCCATAGCGGGTTTCGGCTTCTTTAGTTGCCAAGACGAGTTCTCCAATCGATCCCCAACACGAATCAATGTCTTGCCATTCGGCTGATTTAATAGCCCAATTAGAACATCCTGTTGTCCGCGTCTAAAAGTCAGCCAAGCTTGCTGTTCCTTGTCGTTTCGTATCGCTGCATGAGCGAGCCATCCGTCGGCCTTCATGGAGTTGTCATGAAATTCAAGTGTTTGTTCGAATGGCATGGAAGTTGTTGCCACGACGTAGGGTTGTATGTGTCCTTCAAACTCAATGAAGCCACAGTCCTTCGGAATTGGCAAGGCATGATTCACTGAGGATACCGACTCTTGGATATGGAAGCTCGTTGGATCAGCCGGGAATTTGCCAATCGAAATTCGAAGAACCGTACCATTTCGCAAAAAGTCTAAATAGCGAACGTCGACTTCTTCATTATGGCTGGTATGTAGTTTCGAATAGGCGGTCCAACCAGCTTCGTGCAACTTCTTGAGCAGAGTGGTTTCGATTTGTAACACGTCAGCTTTCGTTGAGTACATGATCGTGTTTGCACTCGCGTAGCCATCCGCGATAGGTGCTCCATCGAATTTGGGTAGCCACCGAAGGTCGAAGTTGCCTATATTGTGAAGACCAACGTTCGTCTTTGTCTCTCCGCCGCTAGCGAAAGATGCGGTGAGCATGAATCCATTTTTGGTGTATTCGATGCTCCCAGGAGCCAATGCTGCTGACGGCGACGAGGATTCGGTCCATCCGGCACGCATCAGGTGATGTTGGTAGAACAATTTCGCTTCATCCATCGCCGCGTGAGCCGTGTAGTCGATGCGCGTCGGCTCAACAATCATCGGTTTCTCACCCAAGAGTCGTGGAAAAGATCTGAGATCGATCGCTTGAAGCCATTGTTCCGCCGATGCTGGTTCTTTGGCCGCACTGTCAGGCACCGCAATTGCCGGATCGATGGGGCGAAGTCCAAGAGGCTCACCGGACTTTGCGGTTCCCCATATTCGAGTCCAACCGTTGGCGGTAGATACCAAAATGACATTGGTTTCAGGTAACCAACACAAGCCAACGATGGGCCAGCCAACGACGTCGATGACCTGAACGACTCGCTGCGATGCGATGTCCCATAGTCGGATGTTCGAGCCATTGGCGGTGATTAGCGATTTTCCATCTGGGGAGAAGTCGACTAGTTCGTTCATCGCAATGTTCGTAAGCCCGTTGCTCGCTTTCTTCGATTCCGCGACATCCCACAATTGCAAGTCGTCTTTTTCGCCAAAGGCAAACCATTTGCCATCCTTGGAGCGAGCTAACGTAGATTGGTATCGACCAGGTGAAAGAGTTTGTTCCATTTTGCCAGTCGAAGTATTCCAGACCGTTGTCGTTTCAGCGGCTGCAGCGAGCCGCCCTAGGCCGACATACTCAATGTTCTTCAAGCCATTGGAAGTAATCTTGAATTGGTTCTTTTTTTCCAACGTACTCGATTGGTAGACTGCGACATCAACGTCGTAACTGATCATGGCGATTTCTTGGCCATCTGGCGAAATCGCAATTTGGGTGATGCCGGTCGAAAAAATCTTTTTGGAATGTACTAGTTTTCGATCGCCTAGGCTCCATACCTTTACCACGCCATCGGAGTCACCAGCGGCAAACCATTTTCCATTAGGAGCCACAGCGAGTGATTTGGCCGACAGCTCTTTACCGGAATTGGTGGCCGACGATGCAAGAAAAACATGTTGTGGCTCAGCCCCCTCAAGGGACCAAAGTGCAACTTGGGAGCCGGCCAACAGAAACGATTTACCACTTGGAAGTCCAGCCAATTTTTCGACAAATCCTGTTTTGCTACCGTCGCGAAAGGCCAACAACTGAAGCGGTTCGTATTCCGTCTGCGACCAGCGAGCTAGCTGCTCTGCTGTTGGCTGTTCGATTTTTCGCTTTGGTGCAACGTCTTGTTTTTCAACGACAGGAGGAATCGCTTGTAGAGATGTCGCCGTTGGAGTGGCATTCTTTGAATTCGCTGACGAATTGCGAGCAACCGGTGCCTGCGTGTTCGAATTCGCCGCCGGGTCTGGAATTAGCGTGTCTGACGCATCCGTTGCGTCTGCTTTCGGCGACGATGTTCCATTGCTCTGATTGCTCGACGATTCGACGACTTGCGAGGCAACCGTCGATGGTGGTGTGGGTTTTGAACCATTCGGGCCGCAACCAAAAGCCATCGAGGCAAGAGCGAGGGCTGCTATATGAATGTTTCGAGTTTGAATCTGCATCGATTTTCCGGTTAGGTTGGGACGAGTAAACACAACTGAACTACAACAAGCTTGGTTTCAACTTCGCTGGCGCATTATAACTACCCTCACTCGTTCACGCCGATCGGTCCGGAGGAAATTCAAAGCAGCACCCCAATCTATTTCGATGTGCGGCGCGACGACGTTGCGAACACCGGCCATGCGAAGCTTCCTAGGAATCCACCGAAACAAGCCGCTGCGGCTAAGAAAACGGCAAGCCCCGACCACCACTTGGTCAGATCTGCGAGTAACAGAAAGTTCAGTGCGCCCGAAGAACGAACTAACCATCCAATCACAATGCCCATCATCACTCCGATCCACGTCGATGGAGTCCACGGTTCACTCCCTCGTTCGGAAATCCATCTAAGAGATCCTGCAAAGCCAGCTATGGCTCCGAAAATACCTCCACAGAAAGCGAACAACGCCAAATAGATCGCAGACCCAAATTCCTCGCCCGAGCCCGCCTTTGTCAGCGCCATCGCAGCGCAAAAGACCAGCGTCACGCACGCCACCAACCCAAGTGCCGAGGCACCGATCATCAAAAGTACTATTTGCAGAATACGCACAATGTGGTTCGACCTTTGAAGTGTCTTGGACCTCGGTAACTTGACGTTTTCGATTGCGTAGTCTTCCGCCTCAAAAGTCCAATCTAACGGGCAAATATAGCTCGTTGCTAAACACAAAGGGAGTCCGGAAAATATTTTGCGATTTTTGAGGTTCGATTGGAGCGGCTAGTCATCTCTAGGTATCGGTTGTTTGCTTTCTGGCCTCTGCCTTGAACTTCCCTTCACAGCAAAAACTTCTCAAGGAGTCTATTGATGCGTTTGACAATTCTTTTTTTGCAGCTTTGATGACAAAGTGTGCTTTTTTAGTGTCGGCCACCACAGCCTGCTAATGCCAGACGACGTGGGGCGAGATCATTATTTAGTAGTCAATGGCAATTCGGATTTTCAGAGCATCCTGATCAAACCGATTACCCGGAAATCAGTGGTAGCGATTTACAGCCTTGAAGATTTCGCCGGTCCATGACCGCCCTGCGCGGGCGAACGCTTGAGGGTATATCCACGGTGCGGAACAACGTACAGCAGCCGAATTGCTTTTCGCTACAATTACAATCCTGGCGCATACGGCAAACCCGTAGTTGTCGATACGTCACATTGCCACTTAAGCATCTACGAACCCGTTCAGGATAAACATGAGTGTCGACTCTGAGCCCAATCCGTTCAGTGCGAATTACAAGTTTCAAATCGTTGCTCAACTGCTCGATATCGCTGAACGAGCGTTCGTTCATAAATTGTTGAAACGTCATCCCGACATGATAGAAGCCGATGTCAAGTCTGCCATTAGAAACTGGTATGCAACGCGACCAGGCGCTGAACTTGGTGATGGAGTTGGAGTTCCCGGTGACCCGAAAAGATTTGATCAATGAATGGCCTAGAAGTTGCGGCAAAAGAGATCATTGTTTGGCTCCAATCACGCCAAATTCCATACGCATTGATCGGCGGCTTGGCGGTATCGTTTCGTACCATTGAACGCTTTACCAAGGATATTGATTTTGCCGTTGCCGTTGAAAGCGACGAACAGGCAGAGGGGATAGTTCGAGAATTACGCGTTCTCGGGTATCAAGTTCATTCCTTGCTGGAACAGACGAAGCTGGGCCGAATTGCAACCGTTCGACTTACGAAAGCCCGGGAAGGAAATATCTTAGTTGATTTGCTGTTTGCCTCTTCCGGCATCGAAATCGAAGTTGCGGCGGACTCAGAGCCGATTGAGATATTTCCCAATTTATGGATCAGGACAGCAACTCTGCCTGCTTTACTTGCGCTCAAAGTATTAGCCGCCGACGCAGACAGCCGCCCTCAAGACGTGATTGATATCAAACACCTTTTGAGAGAAGCGACCGAAGAGGAGCTAATGCGAGCTGACGAACTGATTCGGATGATTGATTTGCGAGGCTACCATCGCGGCAAGAATTTGAAAGAAGATTTTGTTGGCTTCCAGGCTAGGTTCCTCAATCGATAGTGGTGCTCAGACTCGAACGAAGTATTTCGATTATGACTGGTATTCTTCCAATCGCTGCTTTCTTGACAAACGTTGACCAACATTTTTCGAACCGATGGCCCTACGAAATTATTCAACGTATTGGCTATTGATCTTGGCGGCAGCATGCCGTTAATCCTGATTTGCATTGGCAAACCATCCAGTTTTCGAAATTTCGCAATATTCTGTGAGGGGCTTCGCCGACGGTTGGGCATTAAATAACAGCCGCTCAAAAACACGTTATGGTTACGCGATGTAGAGGGGCAAATCACACTCTGTCCCAATCGGAAAAAGCTCATGGATATCCCAAAAACATTGCAACAAGGATCGATGGGCCCAGATGTCGAGGTATTGCAGCAACTGCTTAACATCCTTCCAAATACGCTGTTGGATCAACTGATTGAAGATGGTCTTTTTGGCCGCAAGACGCTGTTGCGGGTCAAGGAATTTCAGAGTAACGCCAAGCTTGTCATCGACGGAGTAGTCGGCCCTCAATCATGGGCGATGCTGGACAGCCTGACTCAAGCTCTGCTGCCGGCGGGGACAACCATTGGCACTCTTGGCACGTGGCGCAATGATCCGTTTCGTGAAGCGGTGCTCAAAACGGCGCTGGCAGAGGCATTGCCCGTTTCCAACATCACCGATTCAAGGATTGTTGCGCCGGACCGGAGCGTGATCGACCCGTTGCCGATCGGAAAAGCTCCAACAAAGGCTCCGTCATCTTGGCGATTTGGATGGCAGCGACTGAAGCAATACTTCGACGAGGCACTTCTTGGCGGCGGACCATTCTATTGGAGCCAAACGCATGATATCAAGATAGACGGGACGCTTGAAACAATATTGTTTCTCGAAGGCGTTCGTGGCAACAATTGGCGGGTGCCTAATATTGCAGACCCTTTCAAAGGTGGCATTCATTGGTGTGGCATTTTCGCAACATGGTGTTGGATTAAAGCAGGTGTCCCGACAAAATGGCCGCCTGGCGGCCCGCCACTCGGAGTCAGAAAACGCGGTGCAAATGTCGAGTGGCCGCCTCCGAAGCCTGGGGATATGCTGGTGCAGGGAGGAAACCTTGTTCACCACAGCCTGCTAATGCCAGACGACGTGGGGCGAGATCATTATTTAGTAGTCAATGGCAATTCGGATTTTCAGAGCATCCTGATCAAACCGATTACCCGGAAATCGGTGGTAGCGATTTATAGTCTTGAGGATTTCGCTGGCAAATCAAACCGTTGATGCAGTACTCACGAGCGATTGGAAAAAATCTTTGAAACGGTGAGGGGTTCGAAGGCCAAAAGGGCATTTAGTGATAGGAAAGTACAACCGAGCGCCGGATCGCATTAACAGTTAGAATGGGGGTATTGCATATTCTAGCGATACACCGATCCCAATTGCGAGGGTTGCGCCGATGTCCACAGGCTCAGTGACTCAATGGCTTCAAGATTTGAAAGATGGCGACGAACTGTCGGCTCAATTGTTGTGGGAACGATATTTCGATCGACTGACGCTGCTTGCGCGGAAGCGAATTGGCGACATCACAAGGCTTGCGACCGATGGCGAAGACGTTGCAATTAGCGCGTTTCATAGTCTTTGCGCAGGAGTTGGTGACGGCCGATTCGCGGATCTGGCCAATCGCGAAAGTCTATGGAAGTTGCTGGTAACGATTGCTGTTCGCAAGGCCCAGAAAGCGATCCGCGATGAGTTTAGGCAGAAGCGGGGTGGCGGAGCTGTCCTCGGCGAGTCGGCTCTCATGTCGCGAGAAGATGTCGCGGCTGGAGTACACGGATTAGAACGAGTATTAGGTAACGAACCGACGCCGGAGTTCGCGGCCCAAGTTGCTGAGGAATGGCACGATTTGTTGAATCGTTTGAACGACGACGAATTAAGAAAAATTGCCATTTGGAAAATGGAAGGGCAAACCTCCAACGAGATTGCACAGAAATTGGGCAAGGCGTTGGCAACGATTGAGCGGCGTTTGAAACTGATTCGCACGATTTGGACAGAGTCGAATAACGAGGAAAATTGATGTCGTCACATTTTGCAAGTGCCCCATTGTCGTCCGTTCAATTGAGTCGCATTGACGATCTGTGCAACCGGTTCGAGGCAGAACTCCAAAAAGGCTCGACGCCTGCCGTCGAAGAATACCTCACGGAAGTTGAGAAACCGCTTCGGATGTCGTTGCTCAAAGAGTTGTTGCAGATCGACTCGCATTACAAGACCGATCCGAAACTGGATGCGGCTAGATTGACAGTACTGTTTCCTGATTTGGATCAAGTCACCTTGACAAGATTGTTAGCCCAGAATTCTGCTAAGAAGTCCAACGGATCCTTCCCGATCGTGGATGGCTATACCATTGTAAGTGAGCTTGGTCGCGGTGGCATGGGAGTCGTCTACAAAGCACGTGATTTGCGGCTGGATCGATTCGTCGCCTTGAAGATGATGCATCCGGAGGGACCGGCTAGAGAACAAGTCGTGGTTCGCATGTTGACCGAGGCGCGAGCCGCAGCCCATCTTCAGCATCCCAATTTGGTACCTATTCATGAGGTAAGAGAGTGCGATGGCTGTCCTGTTTTAGTGTTCGAGTATATCGATGGTGGGACACTTGCGGAACGCATTGCGAGACAGCCCATCGATCCGGACATTGCAGCGCACATGATGGAGACATTGGCCAAAGTTTTGGCCTACGCGCATTCTCGCGGGATTGTGCATCGCGATTTGAAGCCAGCCAATATACTCATCGCCCAAGACGGGACGTTGAAGGTAAGCGACTTTGGGCTTGCTCGTCAGCTTGACGATGACAAACGACAGACCAAGTCAGGCATGCTCATCGGAACGCCAGGCTACATGGCACCTGAGCAAGCAAGCGGCAACTTAGGGCAACTTGGCCCGGCTGCGGACATTCATGGCCTGGGAGCAATCTTATATGAAATGCTTTCTGGTCAGCCTGCCTTTCGAGGAACGAGTATTTTGGAGACACTTGAGATGGTGCGAACGCAAGATCCCGTCTCGCCTCGCCGATTGCGTCGGAGCGTACCACGCGACTTGGAAACGATTTGTTTGAAGTGCCTTCGCAAGAACCCAGACGAGCGGTATTTGTCGGCAAGCCTGTTATCGGCCGAGCTCGGACGGTTCTTGAGACAAGAGCCAATCATGGCCAGACCAATTGGTCGGCTCGAAAAGATAAACCGATGGTGTCGACGGAACCCACGCGAAGCGGTGTTGGCGTCCCTTTCATTGCTCGTATCGGTGGCTTGTTTTTTGGCAGTGCTGTGGGCTTGGCAAAAGACGGAGCTTGCGTTTGAGAGTGAAAAGAACCGAGCCGCCAACGAGAAACTCCAAAATGAGGAAGCACAAAGGACGGCTGCAGCCTCCAATCGTCGGTTTGATAAAGCGGCAGCTAGTGCAGAAGAGTTGCTGCGAGTTAGTCAGCGGTTGTTGAACCAGCCGAACATGGATACTCTCGGACGCGAGACGTTTGAAAAGGCGATGAAGTTTAAGCAGTCGTTGATCGAGGAGAGCAGCGGATCGGATGGGACGAGTCTTGAGATTGCAAGAGCTCTCAGAGGGTTTGCGGTGACCCAACGAGATTTGGGACTTTTCAATGAAGCGTCAGTGACCTTGCAGCAAGCCCTTGCAGCGATTCAATCTCTCGATGAAAACACTCGCAGTTCGGAGGGCGTGCAACGCGAAATGATTGAGATGCTTCACACACAAGCAGGTGTGCTGAGCCATCTAAATCGCAAGGACGAGGCAATTGAATCAGTACGGCAGTGTGTCGTTCTTGCCGAACGACTTTTGCAATCGAATCCCAAAAATAGCGCCCACATGGTTAGGCTTGGTAATCTTCTAATGAATCAGGCATCCCATATCCAAGGTCAAGAGAGTAGGAAGCAACTCACGCGAGCTGTCGAACTAGAGAGGCTCGCTGTCGAGTTAGAACCAAGCAATGCCCACTTTCGCTTCGAACTTGCACTGTCGCTCGAGACCCTCGCGATGAGCTATGTAAAAAGCGATGACGTACTCGCAATGGCCTTGATGAGGGAATCGATTGAGTACAGCGAGCAGTTACTCCCCCGCAATCGCATTCCTAGAGCCGAGGCCATGTATTTCGCAAGAGCGTGTCGAGGTCTGTCCGGTATTTACTTGCGAAAAATGGAAAATGATGAGGCAGAAAGGTGTTTGCAGAAAGGTCTTGGTATTATCCAAAGGTCGGCAGATGCGTTTCCCAATTACTGTGACGGTCGTGTCGAGTATGCCGCTTGCCTGATTCAAAGAGTAAGTGTTTCAATTGGACAGGGCGACTTCGAAATCGCGGACAATGAGTTCCCAAAGTTGATGCACGAAGTGAGTGAGATCAAACGGCTCTTCCCAGATGACACACATGGAATGAGAACTTACGCGAGCGCTAAGACAGTGTGGGGACGAAGATTGGCGATCCTCGAACGATTTCGCGAAAGTGCTGACGCAAGTCTAGACGCATTGCAGCAATATAAATCGTTGCGCAAAACGAGTTCCAACAATCGCGCATTCTCAAATGAAATTGCCTCGGGCGGCTGTTCGTTGGTTCGACTCGCCAACCAAGTCGACAACGAATCTGCAAAGAAGGATATCATCCGTAGACTCGAACAATTGCTGACAGAGGATGCAATCGATTTGAATTCGATCGCTTGGAGGTTGGTTCAGTCGAATTTGGCTCCTCCGGAAGAAGTTGCATACGCAACTGAGATGGCTGCCCGGGCAGTGACGATCAATCCAGAGGATCCCAATATCCGCAACACACTAGGAGTCGCGTTGTTTCGAAACGGCAAACCGACTGAAGCACGGGTCGAATTCGAGAAATCGCTGTCGCTCAAAACAAACGCCCCAGGGGCGGATTGGTACTTCTTAGCCATACTTAGCCATACCGAGGGTAAGTCCGCTGAAGCCTCCGAATATTTTCAGAAAGCCAAGGAATGGCGGATTGAAAGGCGGCCTAACGACGAAGAGCTTAAAGGGTTTGAAACCGAGGCAATCGACTTCATGGCGGCGGCGACAGATCATTCTTAGGAGAGCAACTGCAGGTCGTAAGATCGAAGCTAGTACACAGCGTGAAGGCACTGATGTGGTCTGACGGTACGACTTGTGTATAATGAAGGTTCTGTCTATATCGAACTTCCAATAGATCGACGTCATTATGCCCTCTCCATTTCCAGGAATGGACCCGTTCATAGAAAACCAAAAATGGGAAGACTTCCACACAAGTTTCGTATCTGCCATTCGCGATGCGCTCGTGCCGTCGGTTCGCCCTAAATACGTGGTGGAAGTCGAGCGGCGTGTTTACCTTGAACGGATTGACGCAACTGTCGCGGCACAATCTCTGGTCGCGGATGCAGCCATTTACCACCGATTCGATCATGTTGAGACCAAATCTGGCGGTGGAATTGCTGTTCTATCGGAACCCTCGATTATCCCCAAGGTTTGTGCGATTCCGTACTTCGAAGAGCACCGGGAGACGTTCATTACCATTCGGCGAGGGGCCCCAAGCGAGGTGGTGACGGTGATCGAGTTGCTGTCTCCAACCAACAAGAAAAAAGGAACTGTTGGGCGCGAACAGTACTTGGAAAAAGTTCATGCGCTCATGAAGACGAAGGCCAGTTTAGTCGAGTTGGACTTGTTGCGAGGCGGCGAAAGATCCACCGTTTCCAATCCGCCGCCCGGCGATTACTTTGCATTGGTCAGCAAACCCAAGCCGCGACCATTAGCGGAGGTATACGCTTGGCCCTGGCGAGATCGATTGCCTCGCATCTTGATTCCCCTTTCGATCGAAGATCCCGATGTGGCTTTGGACCTTCAGTCCGTCTTCGATCTTGTTTACGATCGAGCTGGATACGATTATTCGATTGACTATCGACAAACCTTGTCACCCGAGTTTGCCGCCCCGGAATTGGAATTTGTCAAGAACAGTTTGTCCCTTCGCGGAATTGCCGTGTGATGGGCATCTAGACGAGCCGCAGAATCCCGATACCATCGTTCTAAAATAGCGTGCCCCGAAGCTGCGGCGCATGAACTCATCTCGGCTGCAAGAACTGACTCAAGACTTCTCGGACCCCTTTTTCGTCTGTGGGCTCTAGTGTAATTTCGGGTGGAGAATCATAGTCGAATTCTTCTCCGTAGCGCCCATTTGAATAGGCTTGATTTAACAATTCTTGAAGCGGTAATCGAATGTCGGCGTCGTCGTTCCGCAACGGAATTCGGATGCGTGGTAGTGGAAATGCGTACGAAGCAGGATATGCCTCTCCCTCGTCTAAAGTTCTGGCTCGTGTAACGCAAATGCGATACGGCCCACGACAGTGAACCGGATAGTCCACTTCGTCGGCTGCGATCACCCATTCGCCTCGTCGTAGGCATACGTCGTCAATTTCGTATGAACATCTCCCCAATAGCCTTCCAGCCACGGGTTCATCCCCGGGAACGGATTCTTTAAGAAACGTTTCATGGTGGCGACGAAATCCCAGGCATGTGCGTTTGACTTGTAATTGCGGTACATGTGAATTGCAACAGCTTACCAAAAGCCGTCCTTCCCATTCGCCTATTTTGATGGCGACTTTTACTCAAGAAGAGAATGTTGAGGGGTTCTTTGGACGGTTGGGTATTTGAAAGATGTGGATCGACAGGTTCACACTTTTTTGCCAAATCAAGCGTACACCTTCGAAAGAACCATGCCATGCGAACGATGTTCAACACACTTGCCAATTGTATCACCAAGCATAGGTCATTGCGACTAAAGTCTCATGCAAAGACAACCGCGAAAAACCGTTTTCGTCGGTCTTTGCCACTTGAATCACTTGAATGCCGTGACTTGATGGCCGCGAATCTGTGGGTTTCAGACGCATATCTGGCAGATTCAATGGGCACTAAGCTCGAATCCGTTGCCGTCGGGCAAATGGTCAGCGTCAAAGCCGAGTTCCACACTTTGGGTTTGCCCGTCGATACAGCTTATGCACTCAAATACTCCATTGATGGCGTCGCCCACGCAAGTGATCCTGTCAGTTTAGGCTCCGGTGCCGCCGTCACAACGTTTTTTGATAAACTTCTCGGCGACTGGGTCGTAAAACCCGGCTCGCATACTGTAAAAGTTGAGTTAGATGCGATGAACAACATCGCGGAGTCATCCGAAGTCGACAATGTCCTGTCATTCCAATTCACGCCGGTCACATTCCATTCATCCTTTGGAAATCAAACCAAGCTGGCTACACCGCTCGCGGGTCTTCCGTTCGTTAATTGGACGATCGGCAATTATGTCGATCTCGACACAAGCAAAGACACAGATGGAGACGACATCAAAGAAAACGTTCTCGACTATCATGGTGGAACTCATACCTACGACGGCCACGATGCACTGGATATTTTGATCGTCGATAGTTGGAAGAGTATGGATGTAGGCGTGCCCATTTATTCTGCTGCCGATGGCTATATCGAGTCGATGCACGATGGCGAGAATGACCGCGAAAATGTTTGGTGTGCGGGCCTTAAGGAAGGGGACATCGTTCCTGATGCAAACTACGTTGTAGTAAACCATGGCAACGGTTGGCGAACTACGTATTGGCATATGCGGACCAATTCTGTCACTGTTCATGCAGGCGAATTTGTGAAGCAAGGTGACATATTGGGATTGATTGGAAGTTCAGGCTGTTCGACCGAGCCGCACTTGCATTTTGGTGTTCAATACAATCAAAGAACTGTAGAGACCTTTGTTGACTCGCACGCCTATTGGGCGCATCCACTCGACTATGCAGAGAATCAACTCCAACCCACCATTGCATATAAAGAATACAATATTGTAGAACGAGACAATTATGTCAAAGTGCACGTCACTTCGCCTCCAGGCTTGCCAGCATTTTCAACGGTGAACTGGCTGACAGTAGACCTGACAGCCAAAGCCGGAAGCGACTATACAGCCAATAGCGGGACTCTCCTATTCTGTTGTCCTGGCTCCGACAACGACTTCAACATCTCGATCTTGAACAACGCCGTTCACGAAGGAACAGAGAGTTTTCGAATTCTATTTGTGGCGACCAACTCCTTCGTTTGGTTTAAAGACGTGACAATCTTGGATGACGATTACGGTGGAGCCTTTAATTTCACCGACGGAACTTTGGCTGTGACCGGTGAGCCGGAGGCTGCGAACTTGATCACCCTGGATCAAGTCGCGTCCAACGTACAAGTCACGTTGAACGGAAAGAGTGTCCTGGTCTCTACTGCTGACGTAAAAGCCATAACGCTCAACGGCGGTTCGAATGCCGATACGATCAACATTCTGTCAGCTCCCTATGTGCCGACGACGGTGAACGCGGGCGCTGGACCCGACACGATCAACCTGGGAAAGCCAGACGGATTGTTCAGTATTTACTCGTCGCTTGATGCAATTGATGGCGACCTGACGCTAAACGGCGACGCAGGTTACGACACCTTGAACTTCTTGGACAACATGCATGGCGCACCCGATCAAAGTTACCAGTTAGCAAAGCACAATTTTTCAAGAACGGGGTTGGGCATCGTTGTCGAATTTCAATCTGCAGAGTACGTGTCAATCCATGCAGGCGACGGCGACGACGATTTGCAGATCACGGAATTCTTGTCCGGTGATGCGATCTTTGATGGAGGTGCAGGGAATGATTTTCTCTATGGTCCGAACATCAAAAACCTATGGACCATTGCCGGCAGCAATAAAGGGTTACTCGCAGGTATCATTGCGTTTAAAAACACGGAAAACCTACATGGCGGCGAAGAGGACGATACGTTTGAGTTCAAAAACGGTGGTAGCTTAAGTGGAGATATTTATGGCTATCTGGGCAATAACACATTGAGCTATGCGACATTGCCGATTCCGGTCGTCTTCAACGCACAAACGCTTAAGGCATCAAAGATAAACGGGGAATACTACGAGATTGGAAAAGTGATTGGCAGCCTCAGTGCAAACAACACACTGATCGGTCAGGATGAAAACAACTACTGGGAGATCACCGGCACGAACGCGGTGAGCGTGGACAGTATTAATAATGATTTTTCCGCAACATCCTTCGACACGTTGATTGGTGGATCAAGCTACGATGAATTCATCTTCTTGGCCGGTGGGAAAATCAGCGGAAAGGTCAACGGGGGTGGTGGTTTGGATGCTCTCCATTACGAATCGTATTCCAGTCCCGTGACCGTAGTCCTCGCAACCAAATCAGCAACTGGAACCGGTGGGTTTTCATTGATTGCAAAGGTGATGGGAAGTTCTGGATTCGATACTATCGTCGGCGGAGGCTTGGCTGCTGGACTCTGGAACATCACTGGTTCAAACTCCGGCAAATTCACTGGCAACGGTTTGAACATGGAATTCGTTGGTTTCGAGAACTTAAAGGGTTCCGCCGGACCGGATTCGTTCGTGTTCAATCCAGGGGCAATAGTCGGCGGCGCAATTGATGGACAAGGTGGCTCGGACACACTCGACTACTCTGTCATGACATCGAATGTTACTGTTGACTTAACTTCTGGTACAGCATCGAATGTGGTGGGCGGTGTAACCGGAATCGAAAACGTGACTGGGGGGAGTGGCAACGACAAGATCACGGGCGACGCAGCCGATAACTTTTTCAAGGGTCTAGCGGGTGACGATACGCTGATCGGACTCGCTGGGAACGATATCATGCTCGGTGGCGACGGACAGGACACACTTGACGGAGGCATGGGCCGCGATTTTCTGATCGGCGGTTTGCAACAAGACAGACTGTATGGCGGGGATGACGACGACGTGTTGATCGGAGGCACAACCGCCTACGACGCGAGTAGCACAGTGCTAAAGCAGATGTTGACTCAGTGGAAACGAACCGATCTCGACTACCAAACACGGATCGATTTGCTGAGGTTACAAGGAGTTGCGAATGGCCAAAAGCTCAACAGCGCAAATGTCTTCGACGATGGTTTTCTGGACCAGCTAACGGGCGGTCTAGGCAACGACTGGTTCTGGGCGCAAGGTGTGGGCAACAAACAAGACAAAACGGACAAATTCCATGGAGAGGTCGTAAACTAACGCTTCTGCCCCACGCCCATGCGGTCGCAACAAAGTATCGTTCCATGCGAGCTTCTGCATTGAACTTCCCTTCACAGCAAAAACTTCTCAAGGAGTCTATTGATGCGTTTGACAATTCTTTTTTTTGCAGCTTTGATGACCATGTTTGCTTTTTTAGTGTCGGCCGATGATCCCAAGCTGTTTCTTAAACTGGACGGTGTACTAACCACAGAGAGCGACAAGGAACCTGGGTTTTATCCACGTTACTTCAACGTACACCCGGCCAAATTGTCGGCGGGACGAGTCTATCGGATGGAACTTGTCAGCAAAGATTTTTCGGTCGACTTAAGTGTTCAAGACCTTGCAAAGGAAACAAGCCCAGAGGTAGGAGTAAATCCCAAGCCTGGAAATCAGGGGCTTACCCGGTTGATTTACGCTTGTGAAAAGGATGGGGAGCATGCTGTAACGGTAAAGGGAGGTGGCAGCCGCAAAGTAAAAGGGGTCAGCGATCAAATCGGAAAATACTCTTTGGAGATTTTCGACATCTCCGACAACGAGGATGAGATTGTCGACTTCCAAATGAACCATATATTCCGACTAGGCGATCGAGATCGCCAACGGCTTGTCGCCAACTTTCTCAAGCGATTTGGTGACTTAGGATCAAAGCTATCAGCCGAGGATGGAATCAAAGCGGAATTCATTGCGAAGAGTCTTGAAAACAGGCCAGAGGAACGTCAGGTGTATGAAAGCTTCTCAAAAGTATTTGCAGATACGAAGAGTTCTGTTTCAGCGAAAGTCGTTCAGAAACTGGCAACAAGGAATCGTGGGCGAATGCGTTTTATGAGTCTTCCTGGCCAAACGTTGGATCTACATGGAATGACCACAGATGGCATGGAGTGGGATATCAAGGATCATCGAGGCAAGGTTATCGTTCTTTACTTCTATTATGCGGGTGCCGGAGTACCGATTAGCGTCAAAGAGGTGTACGAAACGTACCAAGAGAGACTGGCCGTGGTCGGATTGAACTTGGACAACACCAAAAAGGATCTCGATAACTCGATGGAATTGGCGAAGAATCCTTGGCAAACGTTGACCAGCATTGGTCGAACCGATGGTCCTGCGAAACTGTTCAACGAATTGGCTATTGATCTAGGTGGCAGCATGCCGGTGATCCTGATTGACTCAAAGGGAACAGTGGTCGCCAACGATGTGAATAGCACACATATGAAAAAACTTTTGGACGAGTTACTTGGTGTTCGTCCCATCGAGGCCATCGGACTCAGACGCTGCACGCTTCGACGAAACATTTGAAAATACTTCAAATCGTAATTGAAGCAGTCGATCCATTTGGCAGGGTCTTTCCCGAGCACGAGCACGAGTTCATTGAGCACGAGTTCATTGAGCACGATCGCTACTGAAGACAAAAAGATTTGGTTAATGATGCGCTCGGCACGTGCGACCTTCCTTCGCCGGAGTGGGCCGCTTGAAGTGCGTCTTGCCAGATACACTTATGCAAGTGAGAATGTCTCGAACAAAGGGTTTCTTTCCGTCCAGGGCACTTACTTTAGATCGTGCTTTCAACTCCATCAGGATCATTTCAATGTTTTCCGGGTTCTTGCGTTCACGATCAAACGGCGTGCGGATGGTCTGCTGGCTGATAGCGACACTTGGCTTGTTTGGAGGCTCGACGTGGGCTGAGTCCGACGTATCGGACAGCCCGCGATTGATCGTGGTCGTTAGCGTCGATCAGTTTTGCCAAGACTATTTGATTCGATTTCAAGACAACTTTTCGACCGATCCACAAGAGAGCGTGTTCAGATCGATCATGCAAAGCGGAGCTTGGTTTCCGAATTGCCATCATGCTCATGCGTTCACTTATACAGCTCCTGGCCACGCAGTTCAACTTACAGGCGCTTATCCATGCACTAGCGGTGTGATCGAAAACCAATGGTTCGATCGTGCCTCTGGAGCCTCGCGGTATTGTGTTTCAGATCCGACGGTAGAGGTGATCGGTATACCGTCCGAGAAGCCGATGTCGCCTCGCGTGTTGCTCGTAGATACGGTGGGAGATTGTCTTAGGCTGGCGACCAATGGAAAAGCCAAAGTAATTGGGGTAGCGATCAAGGACAGAGCGGCCATCCTAATGTCCGGCCATCGCGCCAACGCCGCTTATTGGCTCGAAAAAAACCAATGGGTTACTTCGTCGTATTACCGTAATGATTTGCCAGGCTATCTGAGAGTTCTAAACCAAGGCAACGCTATCGATCAGTATCGAGGCAAAACTTGGGAGCTCGCCCTTCCTAAAGAGAGGTATCACAACCAAGGGGAGGATGACAACGAATTTGAAAATCCTCCAGTCGGATTCTCTGCCGCATTCCCACATGCGTTGGCCATGAAAGGTGAGTTAACTCCTGAAAAATTCGGCGAGCAAGTTCTCTTCTCACCGTTCGGAAACGAATACACATTGTTGGCCGCGCGTGAAA
>JANLUJ010001089.1:0-8477 GCA_031363425.1 Pirellula sp. | reverse complement strand
CTTTGAACGCCAAAGTCCTCCGCGGTCTTGACGATACCGATACCAAAGAGGTTTTGCCACATCCGATTGATCTGTACGCGAGCCGCTAATGGGTGCTCAGGAGACATCAGCCATTTTGCAAAGCCCAATCGATTTCTAGGCGCGTCCGCTGGCAAAGGCGGCAAAAAAGCTGGTGTATTGAACGTTACTTTTTGAGTAGGCTTGAGGTATTCACCGCGAGAAAGGACATGAGATTCACGCGGTTTGTCGTCGCTCATCACCATGACGCGCGGCAAGCTGTTCGCTTTGTAATCGGCCGATTGCTTTCGGACTTCGGCCAGTTTCCCGATCGTTGGAATCTTGTCGTTGAACGTACTGCGAACTTTGTCTTCGAAGTACTTTCGAATTTGCGATTCGATGGACTTCTTGTCGTCGTCGGAACGGTCTGCTTCAGGCTTTTTTAACAGACTCGCAAGTGCTTCAGGTAACCCCTTGCCATCAGAAGGATCACCATCCGCAAATAGCCCAGCCCGCCAACCGACAAAGACAGCCTCGACTATCGGAGCAGCTTCCTTTTCTAAAGACGCAATTTGTGATTCGAATTCTGCAAACTTCAATTTGTATTCTTCGGTCGGCAGTTCGATGAAAGGTGCGGCCACGCGAATTCGCGATGAGAAGAATTGGGGCACGCCCGTTTCTGGAACACGATTGAATGCATCTAGCAAACTATAGTAGTCGACCTGAGTTACCGGATCGTACTTGTGGTCATGGCATTGAGCGCATGCCATGGTCAAACCAAGCCAAGTCGTGGCTGTCGTATCGATTCGATCGAAAAGCACAACAAACCTTTGCTCTTCTGCAATGGCGCCACCCTCTCCGTTGAGCAAATGGTTTCGATTAAATCCACTGGCTATCTTTTGATCATTGGTCGCATCCGGAAGCAAGTCACCGGCGAGTTGCCAAATCGTAAACTGATCAAAGGGCAAGTTGTCGTTAAAGGCACGTACAACCCAGTCTCGCCAAATCCACTGCCATGTGTCGCCGTCTTGTTGGAAGCCATTGCTGTCTGCATAGCGTGCCGCATCCAGCCAACTCAAGGCCATTCGTTCACCGTAATGCTCATTGTTGAGAAGTTGGTCAACCAGTTTTTCATAGGCAAGTGGATCGGCATCGGAAACGAACGCATCAACTTGAGCAGGAGTCGGTGGCAAACCGATCAAGTCGATGTAGAGACGTCGAATCAAAGTTTGTCGATCGGCCTCGGGGGAGGGTGAGATTCCCTCTGACTCCAATTTGGATAGAACGAAATGATCCACTGGCGTACGCGTCCAATTGGCTTTCGTTGGCATCGGCAGTTCGGGGCGAACTGGTGCAATAAAGGCCCAGTGGTTTGAGTAGGGAGCCCCTTGGTTTACCCATCGTTCAAGCAAACGCTTTTGTTCGATGGAGATCTTGCGGTTGGACTTGGCTGGCGGCATTTGCTCGTCCACATCGGTCGAGTGAATCCGAGAAATAAGCAGACTTTCGGCAGAATTACCAGGCACAATAGCTTTCGCCTGTGTTGCGAGCTCACGGATGTCTAACCTTAGGTCCGCTTGCCTTTTGCTTCCGTCTTGGCCATGGCAGTAGAAACAATTCTCCGCCAAGATTGGTCGAATGTCTCGATTGAAGTCGACAGGCTCGTCGGCAATTACGGTTGTGCCAATTTGGCCGGTTGAAAAAAAGAGCGTGGCGGATGCTGCCAGCATCCGCACCAAACCTGCCAGCTTCCGAGCCGACGCTAGCAGCGTCGGCCACGACGATATTATAGAAGAGATTCCCAAATTTCTGCGCGGGTCCGTTGTCATGGGCATTGGATTTTAAACAGAAACCTCAGGCTAGGGACAAGGACAGAGTCAAATGTTCGATAACCACGCACTACCGAGCATAGTTAAGCGCGACCGAACGTGGAAGCGTCTTGAATGTTGCTGGTCGCTTCTTTCAATCTACACTTGCCTTATTGTAGACGAACCGATAGCTCAATTCCATGAATGATTCAAAGCAACTTGCCCGCCTGCCGGGATTCAGAGCTTATACTATAGTCGTTCGTGATTGCATCGAGTGGTTGCGTTCAAACTCAATATTCGTTCAGAGAATCAGTATGCAGAATCCGTTTTCGTGTGGTTTTGACTTGGGCGGCACCAAGATGCTTTGCATTATTTTCGACGAACAACAGAAAATTGTCGCACGGAAACGCAAAAAAACCAAAGGAACAGAGGGCGCGCAAGCGGGCGTTATGCGGATTGCTGAGTTGATCCGCGAAACGTTTAACGATAACAATCTGCCACTTGAAGGACTAAAGTCGCTTGGCATAGGGTGCCCCGGTCCTGTGGATATGGACAACGGCATTGTCAACGTTGCCGTGAACTTGGGTTGGAAAAACGTCTCCTTGGGCGCGATGCTCGAAGATGAATTGGATTGCCAAGTGTCTGTTCTCAATGACGTGGATGCTGGCGTCTATGGCGAATATTCCGTCGGTGCAGCCGTCGGAGCAAGAAGTGTTGCCGGGCTCTTCCCAGGAACTGGAATTGGAGGTGGCTTTGTATACGAAGGGAAGATCCTGCGTGGAAAACGCTCTTCGGCGATGGAAATTGGCCATACTCGAATAACTTCATCGAATCGAAGTAGCGGAACGGAGATGACTGGCACCCTAGAGAGCGAGGCCAGTCGGTTAGCGATTGCGGCGGAATGCGCAAAGCTTGCGTACCGTGGTGAGGCTCCCAATCTATTGCGCGCAGCCGGCACTGACATTGCGCAGATCCGTAGCAAAGTGTTGGCAGCGGCCATTCGGGATGGCGACAAATCAGTTGAACGGGTTGTAAGGCAAGCGGCCCAAACCGTTGGTTATGCTGTAACCAATCTGGTCCATATGCTTTGTCCTGAAGACATTATTCTCGGTGGCGGTCTAGTTGAATCCATTAGCGAAATCTACTTGGATGAAGTTACACGGACCGTCAAAAAAAGCGTCCTCCAATGCTATGAAGATATGTTTGAGATAAAAATGGCCAAGCTTGGCGACGACGCAGGCGCAATGGGTGCCGCTATTTGGGCAAAGCAACAAGTTAAAGCGCCTGCCGAGCCAATTGGCTAAAACGATAGCAATGCGTTCCGAACTTTGATAAACTAGGGCGGGGGATAGGCTTCCTGTCTGTCATAACAAATGCGACAGGCTGGAAGCCTATCCCACTGAACAGAGACCCTACATTTCCGGACAACCCAACTCATGAGAAACGACGCATCATCACGCAGGCGATTTCTTCGTTTTGAGTCATTGGAAACAAGAGCCTTGCTCGCCGCGGATATGCAAATTCCGCATAACTTCGCGATGCCAGAGGATTGCGACGACAGCGGCATCGTTTCTCCGTTGGATGCGTTGATCGTCATCAATGAGCTCAATCGGCCTGAGGATGGTAGCGTTGTCGATACGGCGAAATTGCTTGATGTCAATGCAGATGGACTTCTCTCGCCGCTAGATGCGTTGGTCGTTATCAACTACCTAAACCGTCAACCTTCCAACGGTGACCTAACCCCAAGCTACGTGCCTATTCAAGCTCGAATTGCACGTCTTGAGTCGGCGATAGCCAACGGACAACTGCCCCTCGCATTGGGATCCGATGGTGCCCAAGAGTTGCTTCAAACACTAAAAAATGGTGGTCGACCGGAGCTAGGGGAACGGTTCATCGAGGGTCGAGTCCATCCTCGCAAAGAAGTAGAGCAATTTGAAACGGAACGAATCGCGATTGAATTGGCTCCACCGGTACGCGATGAGGAGCATGCAAATCGCTTCGCTGAATTCCTCGACCGATTTTCTGCGAAGCTCAATGCGGCAGGAATAAACGCACAAGTTATTGACACCCTTACCATGGAGATCAAATCGGCAAACGATGCAGGTACGCCGCTTTCCTTGACACAACTCAAAACGCGTTTGACGGAACTTGGCGTCGATGTTTCAAAGCTGTTTCCGATTCGTCCCGAAACACCATTGCAAGTGGAACCCCGAATCGAGGCTGTGATTCAACGATTGAGGACCGCGGGCATCAACGCCGAGGTTATAACGAAAATTGTTTCTGAATTCCGACTGAGCGTCGACGCTGGGGCACCGTTGACCTTCGAGCAAATCGTAGCTCGACTAAAAGAACTTGGAGTGGACGTCGCGAAACTTTTCCCACCTGTTCAGCCCTCAACGCCAACACGCTGGACTCCCTCCGTTGAACTCGTGACAAATATCTTGCGCAGAGCCAACGCAAAGCCTGAATCGATCGAAATCATTCGGGCTGCAATGATTGCTGCCAAGGAAGCAGGAAGTCCCCTCAGCCCATTGCAAATCCTGTCGCTGTTGAGACAAAACGGTATCCAAACCACGGAATCGATCGCGAGATTATTACGTCCTGTAAGGTAACTAAGACGTCTATCTACGGCTCAACAGTTAAGCTGTCGACCTTGGTGAAGTCATAAATCCGATTCCCGTTTGTGTATTTTGCGTCCCCGAACACATGTGGGTAATGTTTCTCAAGTTCCGCGATGTAAACTTCATACGGCAAGTCGGAATAAGCGCCGTAGTCATGCAGGTAGGACATGAAGACATTTCCACTGGAATTGAATTCCTGAAAAATGGAATCTTTTGTTCCGTCAAATTCGAGGGGTGCAACTCCAAGACGTTTGCACAATGACTGGTTAAAAGCTGGGGTGGCTTTCACCCATTTTCCGTTCAAGAACAATTCTGACGCACCGTGAAAGACCAGATGATTGGTCTTCAGAATTTTCTCCAAACGCTCCGTTGCAATGTGGTTCTTAACGATGTAGAAACTCAGACGACTTGGAATGCCAACAGCTCGGGCGGTTGCCGAAAGCAACACTGCTTTCTCGACACAATACCCAAAATTTCTCGTTAACAATTGACTTGCCTTCAATCCCTCGCGCCTCAAATCCAAAAGGTACGGGTTGTACCGGAATCCATCCCGAACTGCGAGGTACAAACTCTTGGCCTTCTCCAAGTCTGAGTCTTTCTCCCTAGTATTCCTGGCAGTGAATTCACGTACCGATTCATTTTCGAAGTCGAGAAACTCCGTTGACTGTAAATACTCTTGCATGTTTTCCATGTCTGTTCGACTCAATCGTTAGAAATGCGTAACCGGTTGTCGTCAAATGGAGGATGCGTCATACTAAGTGTAGCACGGCACTCCGTGCCGTTTCCCCACCGTTCCCACCGTTCCCCATCGTTTCCACCGTTTTCCCATCGGCACGGAGTGCCGAGCTACACTTTCAGCCCAACCCTATCTTCGACTAATCGAGGCTTCAGTGGCACCCCTAAATCGTGTTTTGACCTTCCGAGAACGCTTATGAACCACCGCCGCCATTTTCTTAAGTGGACTACCGTTGGAGCCATAATGTCGCCAACCGTGAGTGCTTTGAGCCAATCCATTCTAGCTACCGAACCATCTCCTTCGATCATTGATACGCATCAACATCTTTGGGACTTAAAGAGACAGAAACTCCCCTGGCTCGCAGGTGCGCCTGAGATATTGAATCGCACCTATCATTTGCCCGAGTATCGCGAAGCCACTCAGGGGCTGAGTATTAAAGCCATCTACATGGAAGTTGCGGTGGACGCCTCTCAACTGGTTGAGGAAGCCGACCATGTTGTCAGCCTGAGTCGAGATACCTCCACGCCAACCATCGGCGCAGTGATCGGAAGTCGTCCAGAATCGGAACAATTTTCCGAATACATCACCCGATTCAAATCGATTCTGGAGGTGAAAGGCGCACGTCGCGTTCTACACGAGAAAGAAACGCCTGCCGGATTATGCTTGCAACCGCAATTTGTCAAAAGTGTGCGACTGCTTGGGGAATTGGGCCGCAGTTTCGATTTATGCATGAGGCCCAAAGAGTTATCCGACGGCGCTAAGCTGGCGGAGCTCTGCCCCGATACTCGATTCATCGTCGATCATTGTGGAAACGCCGATCCCAAGTCATTTCGCAAATCCACGGGCACTGACGAAGCACCTGCGCATTCGACAGATGAATGGAAATCGGGAATAGAAAAACTGTCCAAGCGCCCAAACGTCATCTGCAAGATCTCCGGCGTTATTGCTAGCTTGCCAAAGGGTGGGGATGCAAACGATCTCGCCCCGATAGTCAACTACTGCATGGACACGTTCGGCCCAGATCGCGTTGTGTTTGGCAGCGATTGGCCAGTCTGCTTGCTCGGTGGTCCCCTCAAAACCTGGGTTAACATGCTGACGCAAATCATTAGCTCACGCCCCAAGGCTGACCAAGAAAAACTTTGGTCGGGGAACGCGGTTAAACACTATGGTTTGAAATTCTAGGACCTTTGGACGTCTACCGTCTTTGATGCCAAACGAAGCGAGTGCCCAGGGCGGCGCTTCGCTCTGCCCTGGGCTAAGTTATGTAAGCCCGTTGGGCTTGAACACATTCTCACTCTTCAACCATCCACCAACGGCGGCAGCGGCACGTGACCATTTCGATAGAGGACATTGTAAGCGCAGAATGGAATGATGTGCCCTGATGGCAAGATGTGGTGCGTGCAACACTTCATCACCCGACGGACATCGAAATTGTATGCATCTAAAAACGATGTGATCGTTATGCGAAAGAGCTGTTCACCACCGATTTGCTTTTGCAAGGCCTGCTCAAAGAACCGTTCTTCGATGGATTGTTTGTCGGAGATGGAACTTGGATCGCAGCTTGAATCAGCATCGCGCAAAACAGGTAAACCAGCTGACACCGAACTCACGCCGCGATCGGCGGCTGGCTCGCAACATCCAGCAGGTCCACAGCAATTGTTGCGAGCCAGATACTGCTGAACCAGTCGCTTGCCTTCGTCGCGTGTGAATGACAAGCCGTTGGCAAGCAGGTCCAGGTTTAGCTTGGCATCGATAAAGCGAGTCAACGGCACCAACTCTCCCTCATGCCTGAATGCCAACGAAAGGACATGACAATTCGGATGTGCGCATGGCAACGGAAAGAAATCTTCATCGCAATACAATCCATTCGATTGTTTGCACAACAGTTCGATGCAATCGGGCGTCGTAATGCGTTGTTCCAATTCCTCGGGCAAGAAGTGTCGGCCGCTATAGGTCGCGGGTTGCAGGCTCAGTCCACTAACCCACGGTCGCTCCTTGGCAACCTGCAGCAAATCACCCAGCTCACCTTCATTGACTCCGGCTTGCAGCGCACAAACCAGGGTGACGTGAAGTCCAGCGTTTCCGATATTTTCAAGGGCTTTGAATTTGATATTGGCCAAGGCCTCGCCGCGCAACGCTTGATGCACGCGGTCCGAGACACCATCCATTTGCAAATAGACTTCCACGCGATCCTTGTGCTCTCCAAGTCGATCCACAAATGCAACATCTTTGGCAAAGCGAATGCCATTGGTATTGATCATGATGTAATCGATCGGCTGCAACAGAGCATACGCGAGGATCTCCTCGAGTTGAGGATGGGTCGTCGGTTCGCCACCGGATATTTGCAATACATCCGGTTTGCCCTCGGCCCGAACCAGTGCATCGATGGCTGATTTCACTTGCGCTACGGACTTGTGCTTGAGTCCAGGTCGACTGTCGGCATAACACAGCGGACAGGACAAATTGCAATTGTCCGTAATTTCAAGGACTGCGACACAGGTATGTTGCTCATGCTCGGTGCAAAGGCCACAATCTAGCGGACATCCGCGCGCAGCCTCGACAAAGGTCTTCTTGGGTAGCTTAGGTGGTAAAGCGTAATCGTAGCGGTCGTACCATCGTCGATCGCTGCAAACAAAGTCTTCGCGTAATCCGTGAGTTGGGCAACGCTTGCGGAAATAGACACGCTTTCCCCGGGCAATGATCTTGGCCGGAACGACGTTCAAGCATTCAGGGCAGAGGCTCTGCGTGGTGCCGAGAAAAGTATAGTTTCTTGAATCGAGCGACGTTAGCATTGCAGATGCTACTCGATTGCCGACTTCAAGCCTGACAGAGCGGTTTTTATACGCTCGCCGACTTTAGAATAGGGCGTCTCGATTCCACCATGCATCGTTTCATCGAGTGCGCCAAAACATTCAAACAGATCATCGGCTGACTTCTTGATAGCAGCCTTCTTTTCATCTGACAAGTCCTTTGCAAGGACGGAAAACGATTCAAGAACATAGCCAACATCATGCAACGAATCGTGAGCATCATTTGGGGTTTCGGCCAAAAATGCTTTGCCGATCGTTTCCGCATGCGCGCTGAGTTGCTTGAGGGCTTCTGGCAACGTGGCTGGCGCCGCATGCTCGTGCGAATGCGCGGCTCCATTGCCTGTCGAGCCAGACGATTTCGTGCTTGGTTGCGATGGAGTACAACCAACCAGGCAAACCCCAATAACACAATAAGCTAGTCTCAATTTCATAGTTTTTTCCTTTAGTTGATAGGCCGTCGTTCGGGCCTCTTTCGATGATTGGAGGGTTGCTTTGCTAGACAGAG
>JANLUJ010001077.1:0-3850 GCA_031363425.1 Pirellula sp. | reverse complement strand
GCGAAGCTCTCAAGAAACGACGAATCGGCAGCTCGTCTTCAATAATTAGTATCAAGGGATTTGTCTTTGACATTTCATGTTCTCCCAATAATTGGGGCAGACTTGCACTTCGATGCGGAGTTATTCCAAAGGAACATTGGGAGCATTCCCTAAAATTGGAATACGAATCAAGAACTCTAATCCTTTGTGACCCGAGGCGATGATGGTTCCGTGATGGACTTTGACAATCGCCCGGCAAATTGCAAGTCCAAGTCCACTTCCGCGTCCGTCATCTGGTGATGCAGTCGCTCGATAGAATCTGTCGAAGATGCGTTCTTCCATTCCGTCGGGAACGCCAGGGCCATCATCGCAAACCACTAAACGTAAGTATCCAGAATCGATGTTGGCCGAAATCTCGACGTTCGTACCCGCTGGCGTGTACTTGGCCGCATTCTCGAGCAAATTAATCAACAGTTGTTCTACCAAGATTCCATCCAAGTAGAGAAGCGGCAAGTCGGGTGGCAGTTGCGTTGTGACGCGGTGGTTCATGAGTTCTTCACGCGTACGTCGCAGAGCCGAACCGACGATCTCTTCCAGGACATGCCACTGCATATTAAACGTAGTTGCCCCAGCATCGAGCCTCGACATTTGCAAAATGTTTTCGAGCAATCGATTGAGTCGCAAGGCCTCGGTCGAGACCGATTCCAAGAGCTGTCGCCGTGTGGGTTCATCGAGACTACTGGTAGAAAGCAAGGTACTGCTCGCTCCTGCAATCGATGCCAATGGAGTCTTCAAATCATGTGAGACACTGCTTAGCAACGTGCTTCGGACTTGTTCCGCTTCGGCTTGGACCCGAGCTTCGGCTGCGTCGATCGCAAGTTGATCACGCTCTAGCGCCAGGGCCAACTGACTAGCACAGGCTTCCAATAGTTGCCTGTGCTCTGGCTCTATTAGCCTCGCGTTGTCGTCTTTCGATCGAATCGCGATGGCACCAAGGCAAGCACGGCAAGAATGCATGCGATGGTGGCGGGACCTTTCCCAAAGCGAAACGCGACAAAGGCAATGCCGGCCAGAAAAATCATGGCCGAATTCGTTTCTGGATTCGCGACGAACAGTATTCTGAGTCCGCTCGCGATTAGCCCGCAGACTGCGGTGACGCCAACTGCGTATGCATAGCCAATCCAGTTGACTCGCTTAACTTGGGCCGGAGTAGCGTCCGATCGTTCGCTTGGATCGGGTTTGCCATGAATGACATAGATATCGATGCCACCGCTAGATTCAAGCAGTTGATCGAGTACCGTTCGTTTAAGAAGTCGTTTCCAGCGAGGCTCGCATGTCTTTCCGATGCAGATTTTGGTGACGTTCCGTGAGCGCGCGTACTCCAGTATCGAATTTGCAACATCGTCGCCCGAGAGAGTCAACGTCTCAGCGCCCAAACGTTCTGCCAATCGAAAATGCTGCGCCACTTTCATTTGCGATTGGGATTGAGTTAGCCTACCTGGCATCTCTACTGACACCGCTAGCCACTGTGCATCGAGTGCGGTTGCCATGCGTTTGGCCGTACGAATAACTCGGGCCGTCGATGGGCTCGGGCCAACGCACACGAGCAATCGATCGGCGCTTGCCCAGGGTATAGGGTCGGAACGCATGGTTCGGGCTGACTCAACGTCCGTATGGATTCGACTGGCTGCGCGCCGCAACGACATTTCTCTTAGTGCACTTAGGTTAACCTTCTGAAAAAAGCCATGGACGGCGCGCTGTGCGTGTTCCTCTCGGTAAATCTTTCCTTGGCTCAATCGCTCCAAAAGCTCGTCAGGTGACAAATCCACTAACTCCAGGTCATTTGCTGATTCGAAGACCTGATCTGGAACGGTTTCTCGAACGGCGACCCCAGTGATCTGTCCGACGATGTCGTTCAAGCTCTCGATGTGCTGAACATTCAAAGTTGCCCAAACATGTATCCCTGCGTCGAGCAATTCCTCGACATCTTGCCATCGTTTGATGTGCCGTGAGCCCTCTGCATTGGTATGCGCAAGTTCATCGAGAAGGATCAAATCTGGATGCCGCAAGAGCGCCGCGTCCAAGTCAAATTCACGAAGCTTTACTCCACGATACTCCAGCCCTTTGGTCGGCAATCGTTCGAGGCCATGAAGCAGCGATTGAGTATCGGGTCGCGCATGAGGTTCCACGTAGCCAACGACGACATCGCGACCCGCTCGTTTTGCACGCTGAGCGTTTTCCAACATGGAAAACGTCTTGCCCACGCCAGCGGCATACCCGAAGTAGATCTTCAGACTGCCACGTCGGGTCCGGGCTTCGTTTTCCCGAATTTCCGCAAGGAGATCGTCGGGATTGGGACGTCGTTCAATCATTCGGCGATTGCTCTGAAGTTTGTGACCGATCTAACGCGATATTCAACTTCAAAACATTGACCCGCGGCTCACCAAGTATACCAAACTGCCGCGAATCAGTATTTAGGCCGATCAATTCCCGACGCTCGTCTTCACTCATGCGACGGAGCTTCGCCACTCTCTCCGGAACCATGAGTGCAAGCGCAAGATACACTGCTAGCAGAAAGGTGACGACGCTTGCAAAAGCCATTATTCCGTTCACAATCACTCCTCTGGATGTAAGACAGCTATTACATGAATACAAAAGCTAGAGCCGACAAAAAAGCAGACTCCAATCAAAAGCCAAACGATGTCCATCATGTTTCCTCCGACGTAAAACACATCGGTAGTATTAAAGCAACCTCTAGGTCAAAAGGGTGTAAAGACTCGACGCCAAGACATCAAGATTGTGTAAAGATCGGATGCTGGTAGACTCACAGCCGAAACACAGTCCTTGGTTTACGGACGGCAACGCCTTGATAACTTATTTACAAGCGTGAAGTGAATATTGATCTTCTTTTGACATGCTCGATGCTACCATAGAACATTCAAGACAGCGTCCTTCGAACTCTTGTAACCATGGGGATACCGCGACAATGAAAACCAAGGGTAGATGGGAACTCATCTGGACTGCAATGATCATGGGGGGGCTGCTGACCACGCTCACCATAGTCAGTCTTCGCGCCGATCGTGATCCAGTGGCGCAAATTGAATTGAAGTCCAAGTGCATTGCTCTCATCAATGCGATGCGATTGGCTCTGGCTGCAACTTCCGAGGAACAGAATTGCGCTGTCTTAGCGACAAGCGAACAACATGGCAGAGGAAGACGAGACAATCCGGAAAAGCCTAGAATCGCTGCGGCTATCGCAGCATGAACCTGCAATCTTCAAAAAAATCCATTCGCTTTATGATGAATTTGAATAAGTAAGATCTCAAATCATCAAACTTTCGCGAGAAAACTCAGGTCTACGTTCCGTCTCGATGGCATTGAATGAAAAACGCAAGGCTATGCTTGCTTGCCTAGACGCGTTGACGAATTTGGAACATGCGATTTCTGCTGAGCCGCTCATTACGTCGATTCCCTCGGGACGCGGCATGTGATTGCAACCTATTGATTGCTTGAATCTTTTGCGCCTCACGCGTGCTCAAATCGATCTATCAAGTTGAGTATGAGCAGGAGCACCATCCACTGGACTAAGCAAGAGCGCGAAAACACATGCGATTAAACCGATGGATCGTCCCGTCATAATTCGATCACCACCTCGTGGTTCTCTCTGTCGTCGACCAATCGAACAAAGTGCTCCGCATGGATGACTCCGTCTATCGACAGGGACTGGATCGCATTTCCTTTACCGCTATTGTTGATCGTAATGTGATAAAAGGTCTCCCGATATCGGTAGTGCAGCTTGAAGGAGGGCCAATGCGCTGGCGGCTTGGGCGTGAACCGAAGCTTGTCTACGTCTAGTTGCAGTCCCAATAGC
>JANLUJ010001063.1:0-1464 GCA_031363425.1 Pirellula sp. | reverse complement strand
ACCGCGACCATCGTGAACGAACCATAGTTTTTCCTATCCCTTAACTTGGATACTTGAAATCGTAACATTTGCAGGTCCCTCTTGCCCGTAGGTCACTCTTGGCGAGAGTGACTTTGAGCTGCCGCGACGTATCAAATTGCTATGCAGCGTTGCCCATTGGGCCGTGTGATTCTAACACCTACGAAAGACTTTAGTTCCGCCGGAGCAGATTGACCCTGTGTTTAACTCCGTTTAACAGTCAGCCGCAGGCGTACACCCGTTATTGCGAGTCAGCTGATTTTCGCCAGCCATACGCATGCAAATTGCGAGCGTCCACATAGCGGGCGTCTGAGTTTGCAGCGTTGAGCAAGACAACAATCAATTCTCGTCCATTCCGTTGGCTGCTTGATACCAAACAAGCGCCGGCAGCGTCGGTGGTTCCGGTCTTGAGACCCGTGTAACCCTCGATACTCAATAGCCTGTTGGTGTTCTCCCATTTCAAATTGCGTTTGTAGCCTCCGACGCCTGTAACATCACATCCATGTTGCCGACAAGTGACATAGTCACGGAAGAACGGCACATCCAAAGCCGCTTTGGCTAACATTGCCAGGTCATTGGCTGTTGACAAATGGGCTTTGTCTGTCAGACCGTGTGGATTCACAAAGTTGGTTTGCTGCATGTTCAATTCTCGAGCGATGATGTTCATCTGCTCAATGAATCGGTCGAATGACTGTTGGTCATCGAGACTCTGATCTGACTTCGCAAACTTGCGACCGAAGTGTTCAGCCAACGCAACGGATGCATCATTACCTGAAGGCAGCATGAGGCCATACATTAACTCAGCAACGGTGAGGCTCTCGCCGGCTCGCACTCCAGCGGTCGAGCCAATCGTTTCATCCGCTCGCTTCGAAAACGTCAACACTTCATCCAAAACTTCCGGACGCTCACTTGCCAGCTTGAACACCAAATAGGCCGTCATCATCTTGGTTGTACTTGCAATGTGCATCGGGGTATCGGATTTGCTCGATGCAATCGACTGGCCACTCGCTCGATCCACAATAGTCCAAGCGGTGCAAGTAACTTGAGGCGGACCAAACGGATCGTCCAAAGGTTTCTTGTCGAGCTTCTCTGAGTTGACAACGTGTGGTGACGGCAACGGCTGGTCTTGTTCGATTAGTGGTCCAAGCTTATTCCAGGTCGCCTCATCTACAATGCCGGTGGCTTCGATTTTCTCCTGTATCTGAAAAGCCTTAACCGCTGCTTCTGTTGCTGGCCCAAAGTCGCCATCGACAGAAATAGTTCCAGGCGGTGACAATTTTGCTTTGAGTGTCCGCTGGAGTGATTCGACGATGTCACCCGTTGCACCGATGCGCATGGCCTTGGCCTGCGATGCGGTGGTTTCTTTTTCGGTGGTCTTTGGTGCCAGAACATCATAAACCGATTTCGCGATGTCGCCGCATAGCTTGTTTCCCGAATTGTCATCTG
>JANLUJ010001040.1:0-2605 GCA_031363425.1 Pirellula sp. | reverse complement strand
TTTAGCACGACTCTTTTTAGCACGACGCGCAAGCTAGTGATTCAGCTCGTGCCAGGGCTCTGCCTTGGAACGCATGGCTCCAGAGGCACTGACTCGTCATACTCTGCGGACAAAATGGAAGAGCTGGCGGAGCCAGCAAGTCAGTGGGTTCCCAGGCAGAATCTGGGAACCAGCAACACCACCGGTCAAGCCGGTGGGATTCAAAAATACCGCAGGCTTGCCCTGCTGAATTGTTCAGCTTCCTGGATAAACAGAGCGAGGGGCCACCGAGCAACGGGCAATACGTTTTTTGCAGGCATCAGGATGCTATGTTGGATGATGCTGATTGCACTGGCAACCGCCAATCAATCTTCCGCCCAGCTACCGCTCTCAAAGATTAAACCAACGGTCTCGTTGGAACTGCTGTTGCAATCTAGGTCGGAATGCCCTTCGAACTTGCTCCTGTTGTCGGACTTGGTCAGTTTTAAGGGTTCAGATGCACTCGTGCAACAAGTCATGGATTTGCCTCTGGCACCTGCTCCGAAGCCAGGAAGCGATCAGACTTGGACGCGCAGCGACATCGAAAAATCGCTCTCGTTACGCGGCATTTCCAGCGACGTGATCCGGTGGCAGGGTGCTATGGAGTGCAGCGTTCGTCGAATTGAGGGCAATCGTTCTGAAACGCGCAATCCAAGTAACTCAGGCGAGAATAATTCGGTATCGATTGGCCCTCAAGCAATATTGGCAACGCAAGGTATTCCCAATTCACAAGATAAACGAAGCGCCAATACGTCCATAGATAAATCGCACTTTACGGCCTCGTTCACAACTCCCGCAACTGTCACACAGGCCGAACGGATTGCTGCGGCTGCCATCGAAAATTATCTCCAAACCAAGACGGCTTCGACTGGCCGTTGGGACATTCTTGTCCACATGCCAACCGAGTATGCAAAAATCATAACGCAACGGTTCAAAATCTTGGGAGTTGCAGGAGGACAACCGCCCTGGGAAGGGAAGCAGGATTTCATCTTTCTGATAAACGGACCGGTCGGAGAGCAATCCATTACGATCCCAGCGACGGTAAAACTCCCTGAGATGGTTGTCGCCGCTAAGAAGCCGCTTTCAAAAGGGTATGTATTACGAGAAGATGATCTTGTTTGGATTCCGATGCCACGCGGTCTGAATTACGGCCCTGAAGAATGTTTCTCGCAAGCGGATTTGCTGGTCGGCCAACAGTTGCGAAGGTCGATGAGCACCCAGCAAGTGATTCGATTGAATGAAGTTGGGCCAGCCGTGATCATTCATGTCGGCGATCTTATTGGGATTAGTATTGTCTCAGGTGGCGTCACCGTCGAGACCAATGGACGCGCAATGGAAGCTGGCGCCATCGACGACTTGATTCAAATCGAAGTGCAACCACATCGAAAACGCGTTCTAGCACGGGTAACCGGTGACAGAACAGCCGAAATTATCTCCAATGGCGCTGCCAATGTGGAACCGGCGTCGCGAAGAGCTGCCAGCAAATCGAGCCCGACTCTGACACGTTAAGGATTATAAAAAATGCTCTCAACACTGAGACCGCAACTTCAAATGTGCCGTCGCATCCATTTCACAATCGTCGTTCCGTTGCTGTTGAGTTTCTTGGCGATCACAACCAAAGAACTATCGGCGCAGAACAGCAGTCTTTTTCATCGGCCCGTAGCACACTTTGCCCAAGCAAGCAGCCCTGGCGCAAAAAGTGACGTCTTGCCCGCTCCGGTCCAGTCCAATGTTGCGATCCCGCCGAATGGCAGCTCGATTCCACAATCGGTTCTCAACCAAGGCCAGCAACCTTCTCCGATGAATCCATACCAGACTGGCTATTTTCCCTCCCCAATGGACAACGCGGGACAACTTGGGTTGCAAACATCTTGGAGTTATGTGCAGCCGATTCCTGCCCGTTCCCTGAAACTGCACGATATCGTTCAAATTCGAATCGAGGAGGTGTCCACATCGCTGGCAACCGGTAATGCAACGTCGAGAAAGACGACTAGTTACGATGCGACGATCAAGGATTGGCTTCGATTGGTTGGACTCGATACGATTAAGCCAGCCCCGCAGTCGGATGGAGACCCTCGGATTCAAACGAATGAGACCGAAGTGTACCGGGGTGATTCAACCATTCGGACCAGTGAATCCTTTACGAGGAATATTGCAGCTGAGATCGTCGACATCAAACCGAATGGCCATATCGTATTGGACGCGACCAAGGATATTACGGAGAACGACAATAGTTGGAGATATTCGTTGACTGGAACTTGTCGAAGTCAAGACATTGGACCAGACAACGTGGTGTTGAGTCGCAATTTAATTCACTCAAAGATCGATAAACAAGATTTAGGTCATGTACGCGACGGATATTCTCGCGGTTGGCTCACGAAATTTCTTGCTCGCGTGAAACCCTTTTGATGGCGCGGCGTATACGTCGACCACTTTCCAGTTAAGATATGCTTCCGGTAGCATGGCCCCCTGGGCCGTGTGTTCCGGAAGCATGGCCCCCTGGGCAATGCTGTGTAGCATTTTCGCAAACGAAAATGTCGGGTTGTGGGGAGCTTGCCTCCCCTTCAACCAAGGTTTGGTGTACTAA
>JANLUJ010000534.1:0-2642 GCA_031363425.1 Pirellula sp. | reverse complement strand
GCTTTTTGGGGCGCCGAGGGTTGTGTACAGTTCTTTAAGTTCAGGGAACCCTTTAGTAGACATCTCCTTGGTCCAGTCATTTGCAGTCGTCATTCCTTGCGGCTTCGGCGCAAACAGCGCGGCGAATTCAATATTTCCCGTATTCACACGCAGTAGCGAAGCGTTTTCGCAAGTGCAGCCACCCTGCATGGCGGTACTTACCATGACCGCCGGAAACGACAACTGAATGCGAGGATCGATGGCCGCCAAAATCATTGACTGAGTACCTCCACCGCTTGCTCCTGTTATGGCTGTACGGTTCGGATCCACTTCCGGTAGACTCAACAGAAAGTCCAGCGAACGAACGGCGTTGAGCGTCTGCAATCCAAGGATGCTTTGCAAATGCGACTCTGCTTGCGCGCTATACAATCCCCAATCCTTGGTGGTGTTCATTTCTGGACGTTGCTTTTCAAACGTGTGAACGACCGCTCGCGGAATCTGAACGGAGTCAGAATCGCTGAGCATATCCCATTGCCAAACTACGCAGCCCATCCGGGCAAGCTGAACGCACATCGATTGAAACCGGCTATGTCCACCCTTTTCAAATCGTTCTTCACCGGTCGCAATCTCACGCAACAGATTTGCCTCGGTTTCGGTAGACAACCTGGCGTCTTGCCAGTGGCCGTGCGCGAATAATACTCCCGGCACTTTTCCCTGAACGTTCTTCGGACGGTATAGATTCCCGGTTACGTAAAACCCAGGAGCGCTTTCGAAATAAACCTTCTCAATGGTGTACTCAGGTAATTCGATTTTGCCATGCAATACCGCGTTCAGCGGCGACTTTGTCGGCATCGGCCACAGTCCGAGCGACACAAGGACTTGACGGCGCACATACTCCGATCGAACATCCCATTCCTCTTTGGTTTTTGGCGGCTTGAATGGAAAGTATCCATTCAAATCCTTTGGGGGGAGCAATCGCTGATCATTTGGAACCGTTCCGACCAGTATCGTCGTACGGTCCGCAGCAAAGGAAGTTGAGATCAAGAAAAGAAAGAAAACGAGGAAGTTCTGAGGTTGAAACATGGCAGTTCCGCAATAGCAAGTACAGGAGGGGAAATCGCTTGCTGATCGACTCAAGCACGCGTGCTTCTTAGTATACCAAAACCTCTAAGCGATCGTTGCAAGGAAAGCATTTCTCGCCGTGACCTGCCTAAAAATGTCATTCACGGCAAGAGTGACCGACCATAGGTTACAATTGGATCTGAAACAAGTTATTTACGGACGACCCCTTGGAACTACGTTGACCTACGATGACCGAATCGATCGAAAAGACCGACTCTGCACTAACTCCTCGCCTTCTTTCAATAGACGCCTTGCGAGGCTTTGACATGTTCTGGATCGTGGGTGGTGGCGAGTTCGCTAAGATCGCACTGGGGCTGACTGGGCTTTCGCTCGCACCCAAGTTGAAAGAACAACTAGAACATGTCAAATGGGAAGGTTTTCGGTTCTACGATTTGATTTTCCCGCTATTCCTATTTTTGGTTGGATGTGTGCTCCCTTATTCGCTCGAAAAATATCGGGGCACACCCAAGGCGGTTTATTTCCGCATCGCTCGGCGTACGCTTACCTTAGTGCTTTTAGGCCTCGTTTGCAATCGGATCCTCGACTTTCAATTCTCTGAGTTGCGCACCGCTGGCGTATTGCAACGCATAGGAATTTGTTATGGATTCGGGGCGCTTATTTGCGTGCACTTGCGAGTTCCAGGGCAAGTGATAACGCTAGTGACGATCTTGATCGCATACTGGGCGATGCTTGTTTGGATACCTGTGCCTGGTGGAGTCGCGGGAGACTTTTCACCCGAAGGAAACTTGTGTGGCTATTTGGATCGGAACTTTTTGCCGAGCAAGATCAAGAAGTCATACTATGGCTTTGGCGACAATGAAGGACTACTTTCCACTCTGCCTGCCATCGGGACGGTACTTTTAGGGGCGATAGCGGGAGCGTGGCTCAAATCCGGAGTTGGTCCTTGGTGGAAAGTGATTGGCTTGGCATCATCGGGCTTGATTTCGCTTGCTCTCGGCTACACATGGGGCACAACCTTTCCGATCATCAAAATTCTTTGGACGAGTTCATTTGTGCTGGTTGCAGGCGGTTGGAGCCTTTTGCTGCTAGCGCTTTTCTATGCATTGATCGATGTGATCGGCTTGAGGCGTTGGGCTTTCTTTTGGATTGTCATAGGCGCCAACGCGATCACGATCTACGTCGTCCCCAGATTCGTTGACTTTGATAAAATTGCGGAGTTCTTCTTGACCGGTATCTCGCAATCGGTAGGTGACTGGAAAACTCTCGTCCTTGTTGCCGGATCGCTTGCGGCCAAATGGTTGTTCTTGTTGTTCTTATATAGGCAGCGGATCTTTCTTAGGCTTTGAACGCCCCAATGGGCAAGGCCATGGGGGCGTTCTAAAGCTGTACAAGCTCCAAGCCGGTGGGATTCAAGAATACCGCAGGCAGGTCCTGATTGTTGCGCTTCCAAGCTAAAGAATGCGAACGGCCCCACGTTATTTGCAAGCGTTCGAAAGTGGGACTTTGTTCAAATTGAGCCGCGGGCGCTAGCCGCGACAACCGTGTTTGCCTGGGAAACCGTAACGCGGCTAGCGCCCGCG
>JANLUJ010000533.1:0-1019 GCA_031363425.1 Pirellula sp. | reverse complement strand
CACAGGTACGATCATAGATTCTCACAACGGCGAAGCGCTCGTTTTGACATGCGGTCACCTGTTTCGTGAGAACCAAGGCCAAACGAGGATAACAGTCGAGACCTTTTTGGGTGGCCAAATACAAACTTATCCAGCAACATTGATCGATTTTCAGGCAAAGGAAATGGACATCGGCTTGATTGCTTTTAGGTCCAATACTGATATCCCTGTTGCCAAGCTGATCCCAAAGAATCGAACGTTATCAGCGGGTCAAAAGGTGTTTAGTTGGGGGTGTGATCGAGGCGCGTTGCCTTCGCGTAGAGACTCGCAGATTACGAAATTGAATCGCTATTTGGGGGCAGCGAATGTTGAAGTGGACGGAGAGCCCGTGGAGGGCCGAAGTGGAGGTGGTTTGTTTGACGAACGTGGCGAACTCATTGGCGTCTGTTATGCAGCCGACCCAGAACTAAAAGAAGGGCTTTACAATGCAGCCGAGGTCGTTTACTTCGAGCTCGCAAAGCTCGGACTTCAACGCCTCTTTAACGATCGGGACGATACGTCTATTACAACAACGCCTGCGAACGCAAACAACATGAAATCCAATTTCGAATCGATTCGAGAAATGACCGTAATCATGCGAAGTCCTGACGGCAAGCAAGAGCAGCTCACTATTCCCCAACCTAGCCCACAATTGCTTCAGGCATTGAGAGAGAATACAAGGCGATAATCGATTAGCCGACGTCTCCGAGTGAGACAACGGCACCGTGTCGCTGCGCAACTTGGCGTTGTAGTTTGGCATGCTCGATCAGATCCAGGTTAGGATCCTGCTCGACGATTCTTTGAGCGATTTCTCGGGCTTTCACTAAGACTTCAGCGTCTCTGACTAAATCTGCAATTCGCAATGGGGGCAATCCAATTTGCTTGGTTCCTAGCAAGTCACCCGGTCCTCTCATTTGCAAGTCTTGCTCGGCCAATCGAAATCCGTCATCGGTTGAGGCCAACACGCTTAGTCGAGCGTTCTCCTCCGGTGCAACTCCTGG
>JANLUJ010000949.1:0-1393 GCA_031363425.1 Pirellula sp. | reverse complement strand
CCCTCTGCGTCCAGTTCGAACAAGTGCTGTTTGGACCAGACATCCGAACTGTCCATCGCAACAAAAATCGGGATGTCTCCGATGATCCCGACACCATTTTCAAGACAATAGCTCTTAAGCTCCTGCCATTGACGGTCGAACAAGCATTGAATGAAGGCCTCAAAGTCACAGGCGACTCGCAGTTTATCGGCCCAGCCCAATAACGCTTGTTGCTCACGCCGCTTGAGTGGTGCTTCCCAATCGCTCCACGCAAGATCGTTGTGAAAATTTTTGCACGCGATGAACAGACAATGCTCTTCGAGCCAATCTTCGTTGGATTGCCGAAAATCATCGAGAGGCAAATTTTGCTCTGATCTCTGGTTTTGAAATCGTCGAAACGCAATCCTCAGCAATTCCATGCGTTTGCTCGAAGAAACTTCGAAATTCGCTGACGACCAGCAGTTCTCCGAGCTCGGAGTACTGCCACGAGCGGCGTCATGCCATTCGTCCAATCGAAGTAAGCCGTCCCGAACAAGCAGTGCGGGGCTAATCAATAGAGGATTTCCGGCGAAGGACGACGGCGATTGATAAGGGGAAAAACCGTATCCAGTTGGTCCGGTGGGCAAGATCTGCCACCATCGCTGGCCTGCATGTTTCAAAAATCGTACGAATTCATAGGCTGATGGACCAAGATCTCCAGAGCCCACATCACCTGCACTCCACGCGCCATCCGTACCCGGCTTGTCATCCGAAGTGCTACCAAGTGGTCGCGCCGGTAAGGATGTTAAATGAAGGAGCAAACCACTTGAGCGTGCAAAGATGGAGGACATAAACTACTCAATCGAGTTATTCAAAACGAGTATAAAATTTGAACCGATCAGCAGGTTGTCACTCTTAGTTTCAAAAAACACTATTAGGCGAGCGGCAGGAAAAAACATTCCACGGGTTGGTAGCTGAATTCGTAAGAATTCAATAGTTTCTGAATTCTCACGAATTCAGCTACGGTAGTTTTTAGTCTGCCGCTCGCCAAAAAACCAACTTAGAAATCGCAGTTGCCTGGCGACCGAGGGAATGGAATCACATCCCGTATATTTGCCATCCCAGTCGTATACTGAACCATTCGTTCGAGGCCTAGACCGAATCCTGCGTGCGGCACCGTGCCAAACCGTCGCAAATCTAGGTACCACCAATAATCATCGGTCTTGAGTCCGGAAGCCACCATACGCTCGGTCAGCAAATCGAGGCGTTCTTCTCGCTGGCTGCCACCGATGATTTCGCCTACTCCCGGTACAAGGACGTCCATAGCAGCAACCGTTTTGCCATCGTCGTTCATTCGCATATAAAACGATTTTATTTCTTTGGGGTAGTTGTAAAGAATCACTGGGCCCGGCACATGCTTCTCGGTGATAAAGCG
>JANLUJ010000948.1:0-2915 GCA_031363425.1 Pirellula sp. | reverse complement strand
ACTCAAACGTTCAACATCGCTATCAACGATCTCGATGAATTCGACGTCACGACGCCAACTGACGCCGATGCTGCTGCCAACCAAGTCAACGAGAACGTCGCTATTGGTACAACCGTCGGCCTTACGGCCAATGCATTCGATCTCGATTCGACAACCAATACGATTACCTACAGTCTTACCAGCAATCCAGGAGGTTTGTTTCAAATCGATGCCAATACAGGCGTTGTAACGACTGCAGCTGCCATCGATCGTGAAATCGTGGGTGCGACTCGTTCGATCACGGTCCAAGCGGCTTCGTCTGACGGTTCGACCGCCACACAAACGTTCAACATCGCTATTAATGACCTCGATGAATTCGACGTCACGACGCCAACTGACGCCAATGCTGCTGCCAACCAAGTCAACGAGAACGTCGCTATTGGTACAACCGTCGGGTTAACGGCCAATGCATTCGATCTGGACTCGACGACCAATACGATTACCTACAGTCTTATCAGCAATCCTGGCGGTTTGTTCCAAATCGATGTCAATACCGGTGTAGTTACTACTGCTGCGGCGATCGATCGCGAAGTCGTGGGTGCGACCCGCTCGATCACGGTCCAAGCAACTTCATCTGACGGTTCGACTGCCACACAAATTTTTAACATCGCTATCAACGACCTCGACGAATTCGATGTAGGTTCGATTGCCGACAACGACATTGCTAGCGATTCCATTTTTGAGAACTCGGCTAACGGATCGGCGGTTGGAATTAGCGCCTCGGCATTCGATCTAGATGCGACAGCCAGTGCGATCACGTATTCGCTGGATGATGATGCAGGAGGCAGGTTTGCAATCGATGCGAATACGGGGGTTGTGACAGTCGCTGATGGTTCGGGGTTAGACTATGAAGCTGCCGCTTCGCATGTGATCACGGTCCGAGCATCGAGTGCCGATGGATCGATCAGCCTACAGAACTACACGATTCAAATTGCCGACGTCAACGAAACCGGTATCAGTTCGATTGTTGATTCGAATGGTGCGACGAATGCGGTCAGCGAGAACGCAAACACAGGAACCACAGTTGGGATCACCGGGTTCGCGACCGATCCAGATGGCACCGATTCGGTTGCTTACACACTCCTTGACGACGCTGGCGGTCGATTTTCAATTGACTCGACCACAGGTGTCGTGACCGTCGTCGGCACTATCGATCGAGAAGCGGACGGCCCGTCACTGGTGGTTGTCATTCGAGCGGCAAGTAGCGATGGATCATTCTCCGACCAATCCTTCCTGATCAATGTGTACGATATCGATGAATTCGATGTTGGCCCGATCGGCGACTTGTCCACGGCCCCAAATGCTGTAGCAGAGAACTCAGCCGTTGGGACGGTTGTTGGCTACCAAGCGTTTTCGTTCGACGGGGATGCAACGGTCAACAAAATCGTTTATTCGCTAGATGACAATGCAGGCGGTCGATTTGCAATCGACTCGTTGACGGGTGTGGTGACGGTCGCAGACGGTTCGGGGCTGAACTACGAGGCAAATACAAGCCATAGCATCATCGTTAGGGCATCGAGCGAAGACGGTTCGTCTTCGGTCGTTACAGTTGGCATTTCGGTTCTTAACGTAGCGGAGAGACCGATTGGTTTTGTGGATCACTATTCTACTAGTTACATTGATGTTCTTCGGGTTTTGGGGTTAGGCGTACTGGGCAATGATATTGATCCAGACGGCGACGTACTTAGCCTGCAGTTTTTAAGCGGTCCGTCCAGCGGAGTATTGGCTTTGTCGGCAGACGGAAGCCTCGATTACACGCCAGAGGTTGGGTTTGTAGGTCAAGTGTCATTCGTTTATCAGGCTTTTGATGGTGTATTGGTCTCGGACCCCATTTTGGTGACGATCGATGTGTTGTTGCCAGCCAATATTGGTGGTTCTGGATCGGGTAGTTCTGGATCGGGTAGTTCGGGATCAGGTAGTTCGGGATCAGGTAGTTCTGGATCGGGTGGTTCTGGTTCAGGTAGTTCTGGATCAGGTAGTTCGGGATCGGGTTCGAACGTTACGAATACAACGGCACCATCGGTCGACACGAGTTCTCCACAAATTCCAATAGTAGCTCCATTGCTTGAAGTGGTAGCTTCAAATCCAACTGGCTTCGAAAAGAATGGAGGACAGGGTGCTGGAGCAGGCCACAGCAACGAATCCAATGGCGTAGGAATAACAGAGGCGAGAGCTAGCCATCGAGTAGGTGAATTCAACGCAGCTTTGTCGCAACGAGTGACGCGACTTTACGTGGAACAATGGACGACACACCGCGATATTGAGGAACAGGAGTTTTTGAGGAAACGAGAAGAGTTTGCGTTGCCTGGAGCGACCTTGAGCGAGGACCGAGATCGAAATGACAGCCCAGATCGCTCCGCGATTTCGCTGAATATGGGGACGGTAGTAACGACGGTGCTAGGAACGGGAGTTGTGCTGTGGGTAGTCCAAGCGACACAATTGGCTGCAACGTTAATTACCGCGGCGGCACCGACTTGGATACACGTCGACATTGCTTCGAGCATTAATAATCTGGCCAAAGAGAAAACGCTCAGGGATGAGGCATCGGCCAAGATCTTTGAATGAGTTGGAAGTAGGCAGTAGACAGTTGGCAATGCATATTGGCACCTTGATCCTTATTCTTTATTCTTTACGCCTTAGGCGAGCGGCAGGCTGAAAAGTACCAGTAGCACGACGCGCAAGCTTGTGATTCCAGCTTCCAATTCACTAGCTCGCGCGTCGTGCTACTGGTACTTTTCAGCCTGCCGCTCGCCTAAGGCGTAACGAATAAAGAATAAAGAATAAGGAGCCAATATGCATTGCCGACTGCCCACTGCCAACTACCCACTTCCAACTCATTCAAAGATCTTGGCCGATGCCTCATCCCTGAGCGTTTT
>JANLUJ010000920.1:0-3612 GCA_031363425.1 Pirellula sp. | reverse complement strand
CTTGGTTAAAATGTGTGGATTAGCGAAAATCGTAGTTTTGTGGGCACGGCTCGCAATTGACCACAAGACGCGGGAATTGTTTTGTTGGGTTTTCAACTTCCTGAATCTCGAGGTGCAACATGGGAAAGTTATTTGGATTTGTAGTACTAGCAAGCTTTTTTGCATTTGGCAGTTATCTGAATGATGCTAACGCAGGTGATTGCTGTCCCAAGCCATTTTGTTGCGTACCACCGCCGCCAGTGGAAGTTTCGTGGTGCGTTGAGGATCCATGTACTTGCTGCAAGTACTCCGTATCGGCCTGCTTGCCAGCTTGTTGCAAATGTGAAACGCCTTGCCTAGTTGGCTGGCATCCGGGTTTGTTAGGCCGTAAGGTTTTAACCTTCAAGTTCGCTTGCGGCGAATGCGTCGATGTAGTGATTACCAAACATGGCAAAACGATTGTGCGGACCTAAAATTGCTGGCATTACGAAAGCTGACTTTAATGCGTGTAAGGGTCAGTCTAAATAATTCGCTTGTGTATAGCCGAATTGGTACGTTAGCCAACAAGGGTTGCATTAAGACGATGCAGCGGCACTAGTATTTAGATTCGCCACGCGGCGGCGATCACCTCAAAAGCTTGCTCGGTTACAGTAAATGGACTCGGCAGGCTTTTTTCGTTTTGTCATCCTTGAGCATTCTGCCAACCAATTCAAAGAATCGCTGCCAGCTAATCAAGCGGCTGCAGTCGACCACAAACTGACATTCTCTCGATGGCTGCAACACTTTGCCAACATGAATCTTGGATCTCACTTTCCGAACGCAAACTGCCAGTTTGTGACCACAGTCAGAGGCGGAACGGCAGGTGCCGGGTTCGATCGTATTAGTGCTAAAAACTCTCTGCCATCGGCGGATGGCTCATACGAAACTCTCGTCAGATCGCTGACGATAAGGTCGAGATCGCCGAACAACTTCCGTGGCATTCCTAGCGACAACTCCGAATTTGGCGTTTGTGTTTGCTCAACAGCAACACCCATCATCTTTCTGTCGGAGACAAAGTAAAGTTCCATGCCATCGGCTCGCCATTGTGGGTTGTTCCCCCCCGCGACGGAAATTTGTCGTTGCAGACCGCCTGTAGCCATAGCTTCGATGTAGACCTCGCGCTGTCCGGACGCGTCGGAAGTAAACGCCATCCAGCGGCCATCCGGAGAAATCTTACCTTCTTCCTCAGCAAAAGGTGTTTGCTTGAAGAGTTTGGGTTTCCGATCTCCATCAAGCGGCAGAAGCCATATATCGTTTCTGGTGGTGGCACCCGTCTGTGAAAACACCAAGTATTTTCCGTCTGGGGACCAACTCGAGGCGAAGGTGTTCGTGCCGTTGATGCGCAAAGGCTCTTCCTTCGCAGAGGTCCGTGTCGCTTTCGTATACAATTGATCTTCGGGGTAGACGGTAAAAGCAACCGTGTTGCTATCCGGTGACCAAATCGGAGCAAACGCACTCGACGGTCCAAAGGTGAATCGTTGTGAAGCTCCCCTCGCGATGTCGAGCAACCATAAATCTCCTGTCACGCGCTGGGAAGATAGCGAGTAAATCAATTGGTTTTTGTCACTGGATATGGCGAAGTCCAAGACGCCTTTTTGCTTTAAAAGCGTCTTACCGCGCTTTCCACTACTATCCAGCCATACGATCTCATGTTCTTGTGGGACGCCTTCGTTGGATTGATACATCAGAATTCCGTTGGCGGATACTGTGAAAGCAACATTGGAAACGTTACCTGAATCAGGAACCTGGTCAGCTAAACGGAAGGCTTCTCCATTGGTTGTTAGATTTGCCGCATCGAACCGTTGGGCCATCAGCGCAGTACCGCGTCTGAAGATGAGGAATCCCTTAGTTTTCGAAGCGGTAGTCCGCACAAAGCGAGTTGTTGAGAGATCCGATGCGATGCGAATCGGAAGATTTCCATTGAGGGATCCTACGTAGATTCCTTCTCCTTCGCGCGTATCGGCTTCAATCGTATAAAGAAATCGGTCTGAATCTGGAAAAAACGATGGAAACCGCAGTGAATCTCTTGGACCATCACCAGCGCGAGGTAAAGCCATTTCCGTTGGCGGCCCGCCGAGGGCTGAAACACGAGACAGTGTTCCCGTCACTTTAGGAGCAAAGACGATAGTATCGTTCGGGCCCCAAGCACCGCCACGCGGGTCTGGTGTGTCAGCGATATTGGTAACCGGCCCACCTTCTAAGGCTACTCGCTTTAACTTGCGCTGGGCAAAGAAAGCGATGTGACTGCTGTCCGGCGACCAAAACGGATAGGTAGTTCCCTCGGTGCCAGGAAACTCTCGTTCGTCGAGTGAATCCAATGCTCTGACACAAAGTCGATTCGCAGCGTTGGCGGCGACGAAGGCAAGGTAACGTCCGTCTGGAGAAAGCTGAAACTGTACGAATCCAGTATCGCTTGAGCGCGTCAGCTGAAAACGAAGACTTTGAGGAATCGGCTGCGCCTTAGAGAAGCTTACCCAAGCAATCGCAATTGCTACAAGTGCTGTTGCACCTGTGATGGCCTTCCACAACCAACCGACATTTTGTTGCTCAGGTTCGGTAAGTAGCAAGTGATGGTCAGCAATAGATTGCAGTCGTTGTTTTGGGTCTTTTTGCAGGCAGGCTTCTAATAAGCGACGGACCTTGCGAGGAACCGCTTCGAGATTTGGTGTTTCCTTAAGCACATTGGCCAACGTTTCGGTAACGTCCTTGCCCTGAAAAAGTCGCTGCCTCGTGAGCATCTCAAACAGCACTACGCCAAAAGCCCAAATGTCGGCACGCGCGTCGACTAGTTTGCCGCGAGCCTGCTCTGGACTCATATACGCTGGGGTGCCAAGAATCACACCCTCTTTTGTCAGTGATACAGAATGTGTGGGTGATTCTTCGCTGTTCTCGGCTGCCTGGGCGTTTCCGATTTTGGCCAGTCCGAAGTCGAGCACTTTTACTATGCCATCGTCTTTGACGATGATATTGCCCGGCTTGAGATCGCGATGTGTGATCTGTTTCCCATGTGCTGCTGAGAGCGCTTCGGCGATCTGATTTGCGATCCGCATGGCTTCGTCCATCTGGATCGTGCTGTTCTTAATACGATCCGTTAGCGTCGGTCCATCGATCAACTCCATGACAAGGTAGTTGGTGCCGACATCGTAGATTTGGCAGATGTTGGGATGGTTCAGTGCAGCAACGGCTCGCGCTTCTCGCTCGAAGCGTTCGCTGAAACGTTGAGATGAAACCTTGATGGCTACTTCGCGTTGCAGGCGGGGATCGAATGCTCGGTAAACCTCACCCATTCCGCCTCTACCAATTGCGGAAAGGATTTCGTAGGGCCCAAGTTTGTCGCCTGGAGTGAGCGGCATAAATTCGATCAGTCATTCTGGAGCAACCAAGCATGAATCGTAGTAGCGATTAATGCGAGTTGCCCACACTATTTGTTTAAATTCATTGTGTTCAGCTAAATTAGGTATTCCAACGATAATCGGCTGCCAATCTGTCCAGACATCATCGAAGCGGATCGATTGGAACAATATACCACCCCAACAAGCTTCCCCGCCGCTAGCCGCGTCAGTCTAGCCGACGCATCCATCCTCCAGCAAGCAG
>JANLUJ010000900.1:0-2198 GCA_031363425.1 Pirellula sp. | reverse complement strand
CCTTTTTGCCAACTGAAAACTCCTGCGCCGAGCGAGATGGCAAATTTCGAATCTGAATCCGACCTTTTTGATTTGTCTTGCCTGAATAAAGGTCGAATCTATTCTTGAGTTTCGCTGGCTTCGCAGTTCCGATTTGTGCTTCAGCTTGTTCAATGGATTTCGATCGTTCACCAAGGATTTGAGAACCATAGTCCTGCCACAATTCGTTTGGCCAAAAACCGACGAATGCCTCTTCGATCGGATCGCCTAATTCATCGTTTACATCGATGATCGCATCCATAGTGGGCTCCATGTCCAACGAAACCTCGAGGTCTTCGTCCGAGACCGAGAACATCTGCCCCTTTGTCATGATGCGTTCACCGGGCGAGACCCAACCGTCGCAAAGCGCAATCAATTGGAGTCTGCCGGACCTGGGCATCGAAGGGAACTCGAATGTGCCGTCTTCGGCAACCGTTGTCCAATCCGACCACATCAAAGAACGAAGTTTTAGCTCGGCCGCATTCTTGATTTCCATCGTCATTTGACAGGCCATGACTACTCCATTCGTTACCGGTCTCGCAATGTCGTCCGGCAGACGCCCAAAGACACGTATTCCAGGCAAGAGCTCCACGTCATCAACCACCACACCGTCCTCTTGATCCTTGTCGCTAAAGTGAAAGAATAAAGCTTCGCTGAATCGCGTCTTTCCGTCAGTCATGGGCTGAACCAACATGACTTGATGACCACCCTGCGCCGCACTCTTGGTCTCTATCGATCCATTTGTTTCAACTTGTCGAAAGGTCGGCGGGGTATCTCCGCTCATCATCGCTGAAAATCGTTCTTTGATCGGCTCACCGTCTTTATCAATCGCATTCAAGCAAAACCGTACGCCTTTTTTTAGCGTTAACTTGTAGTCATCTATCTCGCTTACTGGAATCCGAGCTATCGCACCGACGTATTCGGGGTGAGCAACAACGCAGTCGATCGACTTGCATTGAACTCCATCAGCGAAAATCTGTGGGTATTCAAGCTTCGCCAATCCGGCTTGGTCAGTGAGCATCTCAACAGATTCTCCAAGCAAGCTTTCGGGCCAAAAGTAGCTCATATTGAGTCCAAATGGCTTGATGGAAACACCAACGACCGGTTTGCCATCGGCATCAATCGCAATGACACGTTGAGACTTTCTTACCAGTGACTCCTTGTCGACGCCTTGCGCGCACATTGAGCTTGATGGACCAATGCTCAGCGTCAGAACTAAGGTTAAGAACCCAATTACTTGTCGATACATGCCAATGTCCCTTTTGCTCGCTACCTCGACGTAGTTTCGGCTGTCCTCAGCCGAATTTGATTGTCGTTATGGTACCTAATTCTAACGCAATCGGCTGGCTACCGGGCCCCCAACGAGCTCGTCTCGTTGGAGCCAAAGCTTATGAGCTAGAGGCGTGTACCACGCGAACGCCCGCGTCCCCTCCCAGTCCAACGCCTGTGGCGTTGGACTGGGAGGGGACGCGGGAAATGGCTGATGCGATCGCTTCTAGCCAGGAAACTTTACGTCCCATGGGGGCGTTAAAAAGCGTTGGCTCCAATGAGACGAGTTCCTTATGGGCCAGAGGCCGGCGTCCAGAGGCCAGCGTCCAAAGGGCAATGCAACGTTCAATTAACTTAGGTTGCTGCGTAAAACATCGCTGGCAAGACCGTCGAGGTAGTCGAACTCGTCTTCGCTCCCAGCTTGTTGAGCCAAGTACTCATCGAGACTAAATGCCTTTTCCAGGTCATCTGTCGAAGGCATCGGCCCGTAAACGAATGGGAGCCCCACGTTGGATCGTTTCATTGCCATTGGAAGTTCGACCAACTCAGCCTTGAAGCTCGTCATTGAAGATGAAACGAGCGGTGCCGCTTCGCCTTCGCCGCTACCGCCATTCTGGCGATTGTTGAGTTCATTGATCACCATAAGTGCATCAAGCGGTGACAAGTAATTGTCGCCGTTGACGTCCATAAAGTATCGACCAATTCCGCCCTCGCCACTTCCTATGTCTCCCGGAGGTGGCAACAATCCGCTGTTGCCGGTGTTCATCGAATTGACCAAGATCAAGACGTCGATTGGCGAAACGAATCCGTCGTTATTGACGTCGTATGCGTTGGTTAGATTCGTATTGCCTTCGCCACCGCTCGAACCACTGCCACCGGCTGTCGAAACGATCAAGATCGAGTCGGAAATG
>JANLUJ010000880.1:0-7801 GCA_031363425.1 Pirellula sp. | reverse complement strand
TATTTCCGCACGGCGTGTCGGACCCATTGGTCAAGCAGTAAAATGGACTCGCCGTCATCCGGGTTTCGCATCTGGAATGGCATGCGCGTTCATCGCGCTTTGTGTGGCAGGACTTTTTGTCGATATGTACATAAGTCAATGGAAATTGAATTTGGAATTGCTGGTCGAGAATGCCACCGAGGCTGCTACGAGTGGCGATCCAAGAGTAGCGAATGATGCTATCAAAAAGGCGGAAGATGCTTGGGCATCGGCTGCACAGATTCTCATTCTGCGCGGTCAAGTGGCGTTCTTCCAAGGTGACTTTGAAGGAGCATTGTCTAAACTCGAAGAAGCGGTCGAAAAAAAACCAAAAAGCGCGGCCGCACGCGGGTTACTCGCACTTTGTTTCATTAATATCGGGAACAGGACAAGGTACTTGGACGAACTCGCAGAACTCGATCGGCTGAAACCGATAAGTCATCAGGATTTTCTTTTTATGGGTTATGCTTACTTTTGGAGGGATCAAAAAAACGGGCTGGAAATTTTGAATGTTGCTCTTAAGCAAAAACGACCGCCACTCGGGCGTGCTATAGGGCTGGCTATTCGAGCAGACGTGCGCACGAGTACCGCCGAGGATCAGTCTGACCTAGCGAAAGCCGTAGAGGAAGCCGAGTTGGGCTTGAAAGATATTCTTCGGGCAAAAGATGAACTTCCGGAAAACCCCTATGTATTGTCGATCAGCGTGATGATGCATCTGATCGCTGCGAATCTGTATCGTGAAGCCAAGCAGGTTGAGAAAGATAAAGCTGCTTTAGACGTCGCCGGAAAGGATGCAGATGTTCTAAAGCAGTGGCACGAACTTCCGTATCCGGCTTATGCGTTGTGGTTCTATTATCGCGAAGTTGGCGACGAGGAGCAGCAGTTGGAATTCGCTCGAAAGGCTGCAATGAATTCATCCGCGCCGAGCCTGATACTCCGATATTCGCTCGCGCTCTGTCGAAGCGGTCAGCGAGAGGACTTCGAGAGCGCACTTCGTGAGCTAGAATCAAGAAAAAAGTGGAAAGAAGGTGACGGCGATCGCCTTCGTACTTATGTGCTGGCCGAATTGAACAAATACGACGATATCAAGTCCATCGAAGAAATGCACAATCATTTTTCGCAAACGTCGAAGAACGTTGATTTTCGTCAAACGGAGTTTTATTGCCGGACCCTTTTGCTACTGGGCAAAAAGGATGAGGCCGTCAACTCGTATCGCTTGGCCCTAAAAAACGCGGATCTAAAACTCGATGATGACTGGCGGAGAACACTCGCTTTTGGTTGTGCAGAGGGAATTTCGGAAGAGGAGCCATTTAAGGTTCAAGACGGCCGTTGGTTCCGTTTTCGTTCAATCAATCAACTCGCACATTTTCAACTGTCCGTTGGAAAACGTAAAGAGGCCCGTGAGTCTTTTGAAAAGGCAAAACGGCTTATGATTTATCCGACCTTTGATGCGGAACTTGTTCGATTGTACCTGCGGAGGATGGAGCAGGATCCAAATTGGCCTTCTTGGAATCAGGTTAAGGAATGATCACAGCTTCATTGCAATATTCTGTATTTTGCCTTTCATGATATTGTCTCGATGCCATTGGCAAGCGGAACGGATGGCTCATTGGGCCAACGACTCACACAGGCGTGTATTGCATAGGCTAGTGTCTCGGTTTATTTAGTCTTTCCAAGGAAAGCTGAACGTAGTGTAGAGTGCCTCGGCGGCTTCGGCTCGCGTTAGATTTGTGCTTGGATGGATACAATTCTGTTTCGCTTTTAGAAGGCCCACATTGTAGGCGGCGAAGATTGGCTCGCGATGTTGAGGAGATATCAAATCATGGTCTTTAAATTCGACCACGGTCGCTTCTGGTACTTCGGAGCGATACCTTTCATAGAACCGAACTAAGATTATGGCCGCTTCCTGTCGAGAGATTAGGTTCGTCGGTCCAAAATAGCCTCGCTCTGTTTGCATGAGTCCAGCCGCAACCACCAAAGCAATTTCATCGGCATCGGGTGAGGAAGCGATAACGTCGGTGAACGCTGGTGGATTGCTTCTGGCTGGCTCGAGACGAATGGACTGGGCGATGGAAGAAGCAAGTTCTCCCTTGGTTATTGGGTCGTTGGGTCGAAAGCGGCCGTTGTCATCGGCGAGCATGATTCCACGGAATAAAATTGCCTCCAGCGCTTTTCGAGATTGCCCAACGGGTAGATCCAACGGCAATTCTTTTTCAGGGGACCGAAGGGCGAGCGACACAGGTTCGATGTCGAGTCGAACATTCGTTACCGTTCCAGGGCCATCATTCGTTTCTTGGTATGCACGTGTCTTTTCTGTCTTGGAAAATGTATACCGATACCCATGGCCGTAGTAACGATTGTGTTTGAGCGTAATTCCGACTTGCTTACGACTGGTATTGTCGCCGAGACCTGAGATTATTGCCTGCCGCATCGCGCCAATTCCAGCAATATCCGGAATCAAGAAATTCCCGTTGTAGCTTTCCTTTCCTGCCTCAATTGGCTTTCTGCTATGTTCCAAGATGATCTCTCCTGTTATTGCGTTGAATCGATCTCCACGTTGGAGACAGGTGAGATGGACACCTGTAATCGAACATCCTAAAGGACCATCTTGGCATGTAGCACCAGCGGCATCGACAATTGTCAAGCCGCCTGGCCCTAGCACATCGATAGTACCATCGGTCGCGACAGTAATAGAGGCATCTTCGTCGATGCCAAATCCGTATCGAATTTTTTCCTCAATCGTTGCGCGTGCAAGTCGTCCCAATCGCCCGCGATATTGGCTGAAGTGCTGATCGATAATTCCAGTTTTAAGAAACCCGAGTCCGGGCGACACCAACAATCCACGAACTGCAGGTTGGTCTATCGATCGAGTCATCCCAAAGTCTAGTGAGTCCATACCTTCATCCATCGACTCATCTGGCAAGCCAGAAGCAGATATCATTGTCTCACTCTGAATCGCCGCGCCTGCACTAGAACCGGCGACGACTCCGCCACTTTTCCTAAAATCGTAGATCGCTTGCAATGCGGCAGTTGTCCTTCCATTGGGTTGCAATGCACGGGTGATTCGAGTCTGGTCTCCTCCAGTAAAAAAAATCAGCGTGCACTTCCGAATCTGTTCAACCAACACCGGACTATCCGCCTGAGAAGCCGCGTTTGACTCGGTCAAATCTAGTATCTGGATCTGTTCGGACTTAACACCGTAAGCTTTTAATGACTCAACGAATTGATTGGCATTGATAAGCTTGTCACTTGCTGTGGGAAAGATGCCAATGTGTGTCTGCCCATTGACTTCGGCTGCCTCTATCAATTTCTTGAAAAGAGGGGCATTTCCTAGGCGAAGTCCTCCGCCATCGATAATGAGTGATGTTCTGGCGTCGTCTGTTAGGCCTACGCGGAAGTTGAGAAGAATGAACAGAATAAGGGCACATCTTTTCAAGAGTTGACTCATGAGTTCTCCATTTCCAATCTGGATTTAGACAGGGGCTAGGAAACGTAAACGTATTCGACAAGTGCTTGCTATTACATTAAACGTCAGGATACAAGGCTTAAGACTATACACAGGATTTACCCGCCATCCACTCGCAGAAAAGGCCAGGGCGACACGAAGACGTCGCGAATGGCGCGGTGGGTGAGGATTTAACGCTGACAACGAACGGATGAGAATTCTCCCTCAAATTCAAAAAAGCGTTGTCGGAGGAGTTCTCCATCCGGGCTCTTCACTAATAGCAACACGCTTGTTGATCACCGTCTCCGCATGTCGCTCGCATGAAAATTTGGCATATTTTTCGGAACACTGAACTGTAGGGGTCACGAATAAATTGAAGATGACAATCGGTCCAGATACTGAAGTGAGGACGAAGTGCGATACCGCGCCGCATGGAGAGTCGGTCAAAACGTCGATATCAAACTCGCACGGCATGGCGATGTTGGCAGTGACTTTGGCCAGTACAGTATTCCTGAGCGCGTTCCTTTTATTTCAGGTACAGCCTCTGATCAGCAAAGCAATATTGCCATGGTTCGGCGGAAGTCCGGCTGTTTGGACAACTTGCATGCTATTCTTCCAACTGGTGTTGTTTCTAGGCTATGCGTATGCACATGCAATGACCCGCTGGGTGAGACCGAAAACACAGTTCATAATCCATGGTGTATTGCTCTTGGTGGCTTTGATCTTTCTTCCAGCGATTCCAAGTGACATCTGGAAGCCTTCCAACGCAGAGCAACCTGCAACACGCATTTTGGTTCTGCTTGCCGCAACGGTCGGCTTGCCTTACTTTATTCTTTCTACGACCGGTCCGATCATACAAGCTTGGTTTGCGAGGGCGTTCGCTGGCCGATCGCCTTATCGCTTGTACGCGCTGTCCAACGTCGGTTCACTGGCGGCGCTCCTAACTTTTCCTTTGATCTTCGAACCGGCACTTACGCTTGATGCAATGGCATATTTATGGTCAGGCGCTTTTGTTGTCTTCGTAGCCATTTGTGGTTATTCCGCATACAAGTCTTTGCTTAGACCAGACCGAGTCGATGATGGGAAAGTAGTCTCGACCAGGAGCCGGGAAGACGTCAACGCAGGATTCAGTGTGACTTGGAGTCGGCGATTTTTGTGGGTACTACTCCCGGCTTGGGCGTCTCTAATGCTTCTGGCTGTGACGAATTATGTCTGCCAAGACGTAGCCGTCGTACCCTTGTTATGGGTCGTGCCACTATCTCTGTATCTCCTCTCCTTCATCATAAGTTTCGATCATTCGCGTTGGTACTCGCGGGCAGTCTATGCACCGTTGATGATGATTTTGCTGTGGCTGGTTGGTGGACTTTATCAGTGGCCGGATTGGATTGGCTGGAAAGTTGGGTTCGTTCAAGAATTGATGTTTTATTTTGGAGGGTTATTCGTGCTATGTATGGTTTGTCATGGGGAGTTAGCTCTTCTTAAGCCACCCCCAGCGCAACTAACCGAATACTTTTTGCTGATTTCATTTGGCGGTGCGCTGGGTGGCACGTTTGTAAGTCTGGTTGCACCGGAAGTATTTGATACGTTTTTCGAGTGGAACATCGGACTGGCAGGCTCATTTTTGTTGGCCTGCGGTTTAACCCTCGTTGCCATTTTACAGTCACTCACTCGCCTCTCTGCATGGCGAAAGATCGCGATTCCAGTTGGAATCCTATTGAGCGTCGTTGGCGTTTGGCAGATTTGGGGCTGGCAAGCGTATTCCACCGACGAGGTCATTCACCGCGCTCGAAACTTCTATGGAATGGTCTCCGTTCAGGAGCATTACAAGAACGATCCGTTAAACCCAAATCTACATCACTTTGCTTTTGTGAGCGGTGCTGTCAAGCACGGGCGCCAATATGCTGACCCTGCCCGGCGACGTGAACCCATCGCATACTTTGGGCCTCATACAGGGATTGCTCAAGCGATCAAGTTTGTTGGCCAGCGACCTAAATCACGCGTGGGTGTGGTTGGAATGGGGATCGGTACGGTTGCTACGTATGCAAAACAAGGTGACTATGTCCGAATGTACGAGATCAACCCGGAGGTCGATCGCATTGCACACAACCACTTCACCTTCTTGAGTGACTGCGAAGGGAAATGTGAAATCGTTCTTGGCGACGCACGACTGGCTCTTGAACGCGAAGAGCCTATGCACTTTGACTTGCTATGTCTTGATGCGTTTAGTGGAGATTCGGTCCCCACGCATTTGCTGACAACGGAGGCGTTTAAAGTCTATCTAGAACATGTCAATTCGGACGGGATTTTGTGCTTCAACATTACCAACAGTTACCTTGACCTGTCGGGGGTCGTGGAGGCATTGGCCCAGGAGCATGGCTTGCAAACACGCCGCATCGGGACCATCGCTGACCACGAAAAGCTCTATTACAGTACCGATTACATTCTGGTTACCAATAACCAGTCTTTTCTAGAAACGCACGCCGATCAATTACGAGCCGGAGTCCACGGTCCAGGACCGATTGTCTTATGGACCGACCACTTCAGTAACATTTTTCGAATCTTGAAGAACTAAGAGCCCATTCTAAATCCAACTTCCAACTATTATCTTGTGAGGATTCATATGAGATCGATACTTATAAATTTCGTTTTTGGGCTAATGATGATCGCATGGATGCGCAGCGACAGTTTCTCGCAACAATTGAATTCGCCTTCGCAAGGAAGCGGTCGTAAGGAATTAGTCAAGGAAATCACCAACTCCATCGGGATTAAGTTGGTGCTGATTCCAGCAGGCGAATTCATGATGGGAAATGGCGAAGCCGTGGAGGACTTGCTAAAAGCTTTTCCGCAATACTCCGGCAACGGTATCGACATAGAGGATGAATACCCGTTACATCGGGTACGTATCACCAAACCGTTTTATTTTGGAACCTGCGAAGTTACCAATGGTCAGTTTCGCCAATTTGTTGAGAGCACTAGCTACAAAACCCAGGCCGAACGGAACGAAGATGACGATCCCAAAGGATCGGGTGGATGGGGATTCAATCAAACTGCACAAAAAATTGAAGGTCGCAATACTCAGTACAACTGGCAAAAACCTGGGTTTCCAATAACCGACGAAATGCCTGTGGTTAACGTCACCTGGAACGACGTGGTCGCCTTCTGCCAATGGCTCAGTACGAAAGAAGGCAAAACCTATCGATTACCAACGGAGGCCGAGTGGGAATACGCCGCCCGGGCTGGCGCTTCCACTCGATATGTTTCAGGGGAAGACCCCGAGTCGTTGGCCAAGATCGCCAATATCGCGGATGCCGATTTTTCGACAAAGTTTCCTAACTATTCCATAGCGTCGACGGACAGAAGTTTGTCGAGCAACGACGGGCAAATCTTTCCGGCTCCTGTTGGCAGTTTTCCACCCAACAAGTTTGGCCTACATGATGTGCATGGTAACGTATGGGAATGGACGTCCGATTGGTACGCCGAAGACTATTACGCCAAATCTCCTGCCAACGATCCACCGGGGCCTGCCAGCGGACAAGTAAGGGTTCGTCGTGGCGGTGCATGGCATACGGTGGCTCCTTGGGCCCGATTGAGTTTTCGCAATTACAATACGCCTCAATCGCGTTATCCTAATCTCGGTTTCCGACTTGTCTTGAATGCCAACTAATGCGGTTCACCATTTACATCTTACTTCAATTTTCAGGGCTTTTATGCGTTACCTTTCTCTTTTAGTGCTCCTGCTTTCCATTCCTGTTTCCCTTGCATTGTCAGCCGTTGTGGCCGCTCAAACGGTGCTGGTCATTCATGGCGGCGCTGGTGTTTTGACGGCCGCAGAAATGAACGCGGAGGGGCTTGACCGAGGTCAATATGAACAGGCTCTGGCGGACGCGTTATCCGTCGGATATGCGATACGAAACCGAGCGGGCAAGAGCAGCGTCGATGTTATCGAGGCAGCCATTCGGGTGATGGAAGATTCGCCTCTTTTCAACGCAGGGCACGGAGCGGCTCTCACGATCGATGGTCGTGCAGAACTCGATGCAGCAATCATGGACGGAAACATGAATAGTGGTGGTGATAATCTGGGACTTGCGGATCCGCGCCGGCGGGCAGGTGCCGTGGCCGCAGTTACACATATTAAGAACCCAATCTCCGCAGCCCGTGCAGTTATGGAGTTGGAGGGCAGCCGCCACGTATTGTTGGTGGGAGAGGGCGCAGAATTGTTTGCTCTCAGCGCAGCCAATCAGCAGCGCTACGCACTCCACCGCGTTAGCAATGCCTACTTTTGGACAGACAGGCTGAAAGTCGCGTGCTTCTTTCTGGCTTGCCTTAATCTAGCGGTAA
>JANLUJ010000860.1:0-3233 GCA_031363425.1 Pirellula sp. | reverse complement strand
TGATAACGGCTTGCCATTCGGTTCCGTCAATCAACTTCATGGAGTAGAAAATCACTCCATCGGCTGTTTGCCCGAGTTCATAGATCGGGGGAATGTTTGGGTGGTCGAGGCCCGCTGTGATCTCTGCTTCATAGAAGAACTGCTTGCGAGTCGTTTCGTCCGCCCGTTTTTCGGCCTTAATGGTTTTGATCGCAACCGTTCGATTCACCGCCGTTTGATTTGCCGAGAAAACAATCCCCATCCCACCATCGCCAAGTTTAATCTTAATCACATAGTCGGCGCCTTCCGTTTCCTCCACGTTCGCATCAATGATCTTGCGGGTGGACACTCGTCGAAAAACGGAGTCAGATGCTTCTGCGCGCTCGTGCCGCAAGGACTGATGCGAGTCTTTACCAGACGACCCGATGGCCTCTTCCCACACGCGTTTCAGTTGTCCAGATGAGCCGGTTCCGGTCTTTCCCATCGCTCTGCTTAAATCGCTTTCGCTATAAACAAAGGTGCCCGAATCCATAGTAGGTCCCGGATCGTTGTCCTCCGACGGCAAGTCCAAAGTCTTATGCTCGTCCGACTCGGGCTTCTCGCCTGACGCTACCTTATCTTCTGACTGCGTTTTCCCCTTCGCAGATGCTGCGCCGTCCGTTGAAACTGGCTCGACCGATTGGTTCAGCGTTGCGAACGCATCGCTTTCGTCCGAGGGCTTGGAGTTAGGAGGCTGTTCGGCTGATTTCAGATCAAGGTATTGGCCAGCGTCCAGAGTGCCGGATGGCTTCTCCTCGGTTTTAAGTCGAGCGCCACACTTGGGACATTTGGAATCACTCGGTTTAACTTTGCTTTTGCATTTCGGGCAGACGCTCATTGTTCTTCTCCACTAAACTCACAAACTAGGTTGATCTAATGTACAAATGATTCTGAATGGTTATTTGCCAAGTCTTGAATGCAATCTTCGATTGCGTCGATCTCGACTGCTGAATCCTATCGAGTCGATACCATGAATCACGTCGCTGGTCGACGATGTTTCTGTCTTGGAAGTCTCACGCACGATCCAAAGCGACCCAAACAGCAGCCCTACCGAGGCAAATCGAGAACTACCATTCGACCCAGACGATTCGTAGGAAATCGGGACTGAATCAGCCGATTCAACCCACGGCACGCCGTCTTGGGTGGATGGAGAAACGTAAGCCGACTTTTCGTTTGGCAATTGCTTTGGAATCACCAAATCTTCATTTTCCTTGAGCTTATCTACCGACTCGTCCTTGCTTGGAACGAGTGGCGGCTCATCGGAATTTTGTGAAGTTTGTTCTTCCCAGTCGCGAACAGGGAACACTTCGAGTACAGACTCTTTACCGTCAAAATCCTTTTCGACGATGGCGTAGGCGCCGCTCCGAGTCTGGGGATCTTGAAGCAATTGTGTTTTCTTGGCGTCGATTTGCTGTGGAGTCGGCGCACCATCTGTCTTGATTTCGACTCCGCTGTCTCTGTTCTCTTTGATCGTTTCGAGCTTTTTCAACACTTCTTCCGGAGTTGGTAACTCAACATAATCTGGCTGTCCATTACGATTGATGTCGTCGTAGTCGATCCGATAAATGGTGACTATCTTGGCTTTGTCCACAGTCACCGGGAGCTCAACATCGTGCGATTGAACGGCGATTGGAATCGAGAGCTCGACGGGCAATAGGAATGTACCGGGAACGAGCGTCTTGGCCATCGGCAAGTCTGGCGGCAATGCTCCAACGGAGACACCTCTCGAAAAGACGTTCAAGATGGGTTTGTATTCAAAGGTTAGGTCCTTGACCTCTGGCCCATTAACCTTAGCTGCATTCTCAAAGATGAAGAAGTCAGATGATCTTCGAATGATGGCGTTGGTTGGCAGTTGTGGGTTGGCTGTTAAAAACTCCCTTGTAAAAGGTTCACTTCGGACGAAGACTCCTGCAACGGTGTCGCTTGAACTCGGAAAGCCCTTGATGGCTGGAGCCGTGACGATTGTGGGATCGTTGAACAGCTGCGTTTTTCCGTCCGCATACCCTATGATGATTTGGAAGCCCGATTCATTTGCAGTACCGAACTGCAACGCAACACGTTGATTTACTCTCGTGTCAAACTTCTCGGCGGCAATCTGGGTTGCCGGGATAACGAATTGCGTTGAGGTCATGAGGAAACTATCCGGCTCAATTCCTTGTCCGCCGTCGAAGAATCTCGCATCAAGGTAAGTCACATCGCCAAGAGCTCGATCAAACGAAATTTTCTCAATCACCTGAGTGAAGGGTGCTCCGCCCATCACTTGTGTCTCTAGTCTGCCGGTGGTGAGCGAGAAATTGCCACCCGCGACAAGAACAATTCCACCCTCTTCTGTGGTAGAGCTTCTGGTAACAACTGGACCTGCAATATTCAAATCTGAGTTGCCAGAAGTCTCGATATAGACGTGTGGCTTGGCACTCGTACCCGTCGCTCCTGTCACGACTCCCAAAACCTCAAGATTCTTTTGATTCACCAGAAATAAAGAGTATCCGTCGCCCGCGTACTTGCTTTCAAATTGGAACTGAGAATGGGAAAGAGGTACACTCCTCAACGGGTCTAAATTGTTTAGGAAGACATCGCTTTGGTGCGAAGCGCCGGCGTTAACGACTTGTATTGTTGTTCCAAGCTTGTTCAGTGTTTCATTCGTTCCAACTCTTGCGACTAGACTGTCCACCACGGTATTGCCAAGATGAACATACTTGCCCGCATCAAGTGTTAGCTTCGCTCCCTCGACTCTCGACGAATTGTCTCCTTCGTCAACCCAGCCTTGAAACGCCCTGAGCGTAATATCTGACTTTGCTTCAACAATACCAAAAACGCCAAGTTTTACTGCCCGAATCGCGTAGCCATCCGCGTTACCGTCTTTGAGCGTTATATCACCGCGCAAACTGGTCAAAGAAATCGGGCTAGCATTCAACGTCATTGAGCTGGAATTCGTCGTCACGAGGTCAGACTGACTTAAATCGGTTCTATCGGTTCGGGTTGAATTGAAACGAACTTCCATGACGGAAATAGCGCCGGTTGCATCGACTGTCACCGAATCGAATTCTTGGATGAAGATTCCATCCGCGCTGCGACCAGACAAAGTATTGACCGCGGTGTCGATCGCATTGCTAAGTTGGCCGATCGTGCCCGCTTGATTGCTCGGGTTGGTAATTGCGTCATCCGCAACCATGCGCAACGCATCGGCTCGTACGTTGACGGCCGCTACGAGCGCG
>JANLUJ010000822.1:0-3712 GCA_031363425.1 Pirellula sp. | reverse complement strand
CCATGCGGTCCGCATCGAGTATGGTCATGACCGTGGCATTCGGAACATCGATCCCAACTTCGACCACCGTAGTTGCTACGAGCACCTGCGTCTGTCCTGACGTGAATGCATCCAGCTTGAATTGCTTCTCATCGCCATCCATCCTGCCATGAAGCAAATCCATCCGAAGTCCTGCCAAGGGTCCATCCTGCAATTGTCGATAAACCTGTTCAGCCCCCACGATCTCGGCCTGTGCATCCGATTCAACTCGCGGAGTGACGACGTACGCTTGACGGCCGCTTTTTATCTGCTTAACAACAAATTCCCACCATTTGCTTTGCTGCGATGTACTGCCCAAGTAAGTGTGCACGGTTGCGCGGCCTGGCGGCTTGTCGCGCAAAACGGAGACGTCTAAGTCGCCAAATATGGTCATCGCAATCGTGCGTGGAATGGGTGTAGCTGACAGGACCAAGTAATGAGGTACCAATCTTGACTCACGCAAATTGGCTCTCTGTTGGACCCCGAATTTGTGCTGCTCGTCGATGACAACGAGTCCTAAAGATTCAAACTGAACTTGTTCGCTTAAAAGCGATTGGGTGCCAACTACAAGATCGACGGTTCCGATCGCAATGCGTTGAAGTAGCTCGGTCCGTTCGCGTTGCGAAATGGATCCAACCAGCAATTCGATCATCACTTGACTACCGGATAGCTGTTTGCGAAGACGCGTAAAATGCTGGCGAGCCAGGAGCTCAGTCGGGGCCATGAGCGCCGCTTGCTGTTTGCTGGCAACGGCATTGAGCATTGCATACTGAGCGATGACGGTCTTGCCACTTCCAACGTCCCCTTGAATGAGGCGATTCATAGGGACGTCTTGCGCCATGTCATTGCGGACCTCTTCTATGGCACGCAATTGATCGTGAGTTAAGTCAAAGCCAAATCGTTTCAAGATGCGAGCATGGATCATCGGACCCGCCACGATTTTTGGTGCAGGTTTTTGGTGTTGCAATCGATGGCGACGCATGGCCAATGCTAGCTGATAGACAAAAAGCTCTTGGAAAATGAACCGGTGACGCGCCTCGTTGGCTTCATCGATCGTGTGCGGTCGATGGATTGCTCGCAGAGCTTGTGCAATCCCCAGGAGGGGTTTTGACGTTTCCGAACTTGCTGAGGCTTGAGCAATCAACTCGGAACGGAGAGGTTGGTTGGCGACGAGTCGAATCGATTCTGGCAACGCTTCATCGATTGTATCTGTCAGACAATCCAGAACTGCGGCCACGGCCGTGGCCACATGGCGTTGCTGAAGTCCCTCCGTCAGCGGATAGACGGGAATAGGCTTGGCTTCAGGCAATGGCTGGTCCGAAGCGAGAATGGTTGTATCGGGATGCCGCATCTCGAACGAGATCCCTGTCGATTTCGCCATTCCTGTCGCGATGACTCGCATTCCATGTGAGAATTGTTGCCTTCGAAACGGCTGGTTGTACCAAACGCAACGAACGTAACCACCGCCGTCAATAGCCAAGAGAACTCCAACACTGCTCCGTCCTTCAAAGCTAACGCGTTGATCCATATCGACTATTTGCCCAATAACGCTGGCTCTAACGCCCGGTTCAAGTTCTGTGATCGTCTGATAGGGAGCGATGTCCTGATAGCTTCGTGGGAATAAAAACAATAGATCGGTCGCCCGACGTACGCCCAGTTTCTGAAATAGAGCAACGCGCAAGGGACCAATTCCCGGGATAAACTGCAATGAAGTCCCGACTTCTACTGGCAAAGCGCTCGTGGCAGGTGCTTTCTCGAGATCGGAAGGCGCCGCTTTGGCGTTTGAGCCCAGACGACTTAAGGATGTTTGAAGTGGATCAATCGATGACATGTTTTGAAAGCGAGGTTGTCATGTTGCCGTTCCCGCGGATAATGGTGTCTTAAAGTTGACTAATCCAAAAGTTAACTAATCCAAAGGAGTGCTAAACGTCGTGTTTGTTGCTGCATCAACTGATTGTTTCCCAAATTTGCCCTTCCTAGAGGTGATCGAGGTACTTAGCGACCTCGAATTCACTTGCGTGGAAATCGTATTCGACGACAACGGGACGCAAATGCCTCCCGCTAGAATTGTCGAGGAATACGACGAATGTTTGCGTTTAGTGCGCGACACCCACCGTCTAGATATCTGCAGTTATAGCGTCAAGATCGCAGCAGAGGGTGAGGTCCACTACGAACGATTTGCCAAAATCTGTGATCTTGCCAAGGCGACCAAGGTAGTTTCGTTGACTATCCCGAGCGGGGAACACGGCACTCCATTCAATCAGGAAGTCGAGCATTTACAAAAACTCGTTGGAATCGCAGGCGATCGGGGCGTTCGAATTGGACTAAAGAGTCAAATCGGTCGTTTAAGCGAAGATCCCGACACGGTGAAAAACCTTTGCGACTACGTTCCAGGAATTGGATTGACTCTGGATCCTAGTCACTACTTGTGCAGCAACAACCGCAACAAGAATTATGAAAAACTGCTTAAGTATGTGTATCACGTTCAATTGCGTGATTCGAAGAAAGACCAATTGCAGGTGCGGGTTGGGCAAGGCGAAATCGAATACGGACGCATTATTACGCTCTTGCAAGGGGTCGGTTATGACCAAGCCCTGAGCGTAGACATGACCCCAATGGAGGGAATGGACATGCGTCAGGAGCTTCGAAAACTGCGGCTATTGTTGGACAGCCTGCTTTAAACTAGATGTGGCATAGGCTTCCAGCCTGTGTATTGGCATTGAGACACAGGCTGGAAGCCTATGCCACTTCTCGTCGTATTCAAAAATCTAAGTAGGTCAAAGCTCTAGGGCAGTGCAAAGGCTGGCTGCCAAAAGTCACTCTCGGAAAGAGTGATCTACCGTAGCGTCGCAAGTGATAGGTTTGACCCGGAAACCGAAACCGACAGTCTCAAACCGTTTGAGCGACACGCATCGGTACTATCTGGTACGCCCTCGAACGGAAAAGAAAATCAATTAGGTTTCCTTCGTGAGGTTGTAACCAATTCAACCGACTGGTTGGCATAGGCCCAATATTCAATCGATCGATATTTGTAGCATTGGTCAGATCATCAATCCAAGCGTTATCCGCGGTCAATACCGTACCGACGAGCGTTGGACCAATCGATTTGATCATTTCCTTCTGACTGCATTGAACTACCGAAACAAAGGGAAACATATACTCCTTCATGGCAACTCCACGCTGCGGTGAATCGGCCGTGACAACCATTGGTCGCAGGTAAGCTGACCTTTCTCTTTCGACAAGCCGCTCCCCGTAGGAGGCTGTCATATCCGTCACACCGGACTCGGCAATGTCTTGCTGTACCATAGCGTAGGTCCCTTTCGCCATCTGTGGGTTGGTGAATGCCGCAAGTGCCGCATTCGGATTGTTCGGTGGCAGGATTTCGATCGACCCCATTTTCGCTGCAAGAGCTTCGCCAATGGCTTTGACATTGCGAGAAGCCCAAATTCCCGAGCAGTTGATGCAGCTGCGACCTGAATTGCTGAGCACGCTTTCGACCATCAAATCGAGATAATCTTCCCATTGGTCGACAACATCATCTCCGATAAGAATCTTAGAGAAGCCGGGTCCATGCGCTTGTACCCTTGGGTTCCCCGAATACTGTTCGACGGTCTGCGCACTACCAAAAATCATGCTGCGTGAACATTTGTTTAGAATCGTTGAACCTACATCGTGGCCACCTGGGTACAAGCAA
>JANLUJ010000804.1:0-11168 GCA_031363425.1 Pirellula sp. | reverse complement strand
CGCCGACGCTAGCAGCGTCGGCCACGGAAACACTCGACTCGACCTAACGTCAATGAGAGTCTAGCAATTCGTTGGCATGAGTCATTAGCATGTCTCGTTCCTTTTGGTCTAACCAGACGTAGGAACCGACTAAATCCCCCTCGGCGTTGACCAGGCAAAAGCGGTCTGGATGGCCACGTTTCTCAATACCTCCCAAGAAAAACTTTTCGGTACCGACTCGAATGATGTAGTCCAATGGCCCGGTCAGGAACAACCACTTGTCTTTGCTAGCTTGATATTTTTCGGCGTACTCGGACAGCACTTCCTGGTTATCGATTTCGGGGTCGACTGTGATGCTTACCAATTTGATGGATTTGTTTTTGAACTTGCTTTGCAGCAATTGCATCTGATTGCTTTGCCGCGTACAGGAGCCTGGGCATGTCGTAAAGAAAAAACAAGCGATGTAGGGTTCGCCCCGCAAGTCCTCCGATTTGATGTTTCGACCACTGCGTTCGGTCAATTCAAATTCCTTTAACCAGCCGTCTTCTTTTTTTGCTTCCGCAACCATACGTTTCAGTTCGTTTCGGAGTCCCGGATCCGGAGGTGCCTTTCTCGATTCCAGTTCATCCACGTCCAATTCAGCGGACATTTCGTTCGTACTAGATTGAGCCGTTCTGCCATGATCGTGCATGGCAGTTGATCGCGATGGTACGCGGAACAAAAGAGCCGCGATGGTGCCTGCCAAGATGCCGGCGACGACCCCTAGAATTCGAATTGAGTTGCTACTCACTGCAATTCCCCTGGTTGATTTTTACGTATCACAATCGATGTTAGAATAAGAGGTCATGTTGTGCTAAACGGTTCCGTCCAACAAGTCTCCTTCGGTAATCATTCGAAAGCCTTTGTGAGCGAGGGTTTCAAGGGCGTTCTCCGTATTGTCAACCATGATCGCGACGGCGGGCTCGCCATTGGGCCGGAAAAGCAGTGGGTAGGCTTGGATAATATTGATCTCGGCTTGAAGCAGGGCCGTACAGATTTGCAAAAGGGGCTGTGAACTTTTAGGGAGTTCTACTCCGATCAAATCACTTTCAATAATGGCAAGCCCAGCACGCTCCAGTATCTCGCGACCTCGTTCCGCATGGCTCAAGAGAAATCGAACGAATGCGCATTCTGCAGAATCGTTGATCGACAAGGCCACGATACGAATCCCGGTACCTTCGAAACGACGAACTACCTCGAGCAATTGTCCAACTCGATTTTCCAAAAAAACCGTAAACTGACGAAGGGTAGGATAGTTGCGACCGTGAATGGTCTCAAATGACGTGGAGGATCCCTCTCCCGTACTCATGTTGCGATCTTTCTAAAAAAACTTAGTCATGGCGACAATGCAGATTGAGTTAGTGTACCAGAAAGAGAGTTGACTGCAAAAAGCCGGTTTTGTTGGTAAGACCAGCAGTCGAAAATGAAATTAGCGATACGCTCGATTGAACGATTCTGAATCGAATGGATCTTTCCTAGCCTTTCCGTTGCCGGATGCACCATCACTGAACTGCCTTTCAAATTTTTCAATCGCCGCTTCTAGATCAGCGATTTCAGACATGGAAAGGAATTCCGTTGGCGGCGCGGATTTGGCTGGTTTCGATAACTTAGCATTTCGATCTTGTTCGACCTCGCCAATTAGCTTGGAATTGCTTCTGGCCTGTTTGTTGACGGCAATGTTGGCGACTGCGGTAGAGACGCTGGAATTGGCTTGGGTCGTGGAGGGGAACTGAGCAGGCATAGTCGAGGCTGGCGTTTGCGATAGCGAAAGCGATTTGATCCAAAAATGGATTCGTTCGACAAGCGCTCGTTCGTCGTCGCGAGAAGGATTTAGACTTGGATTTCGCTGTATACCATGGGCTTTCGTTGCGTAGGCAAGTAGTTGACTTTCTTGAATTCGATTGCGATCAATGTAGCGAAGGACTTCATCCAAATCTCGGGCCAACATGTTTGCTGATTGATCTCCAACCGGTTGGTAGAGATGAAAGTCCGACTTTCCTAAAATCCCATGACATCCGGCCTGTCCACATCGCGAGACCAGAACAGGCAAGATCGAGTTCTGAAATGTCTTTCGAATGTAACCAGGAATTTCATGTTTGTTCCATGATTCCGATGATTCGGCATGAGTGCTTGCGCTCGCTTGAGAAACATCGTTGGCGTCTGATTTGGGATGACTAGTTGTTGTGTTCGAAGAGCCTGCAGTTTGCGTCCGCTTCTGAAGGGACTGTTTCACATTCTCGTCTGCTAGCAATGATTGTCTCAGTAAATACTCAAGCTGTTTGAAACGGGGCGAGTCCGAAGCCGAAGCTTCGAGGATCTGATAATGTTCGATCGCATGATCGATAAGGCCCTGTTGGATGCACCAATGAGCTAGAGTCCAATGCTCTCCCGTTCCCCATTGTCGAATGCCTTCTCGCTGATTTTGATAGAGTGACTCAAGCGTCGGACCTACAAATGCAACTTGCTTAAGCTCTAGCATAAGATGGCTATTTCCATCCACAGCAACAGAAATGCGGTCCTTTTCGGGGCGCACAATGCCTTTAAGCACATTTCCATTTCTCAAAAGTACAAAGCTTTGTTCGCGCGGTGCTGGTTGGTCCGCGACCACAGACGCAAGAACCACGGACGAGCAAACAAGCAGGCAAAAAGCAACGATTTTTTTAAAAACCATGATAGCTCGACGCGAAAAGCAGAATGAGCAAAAGGTCATTTCTCGCCAGGATTCGAGAACCGCGTGCGAGCAACCACGCGGGAAAGTATCAAATCGCACTCCATCAACGCAAGACTATGCGGTAACGAATTTCTTATCATGCTTTTCGCGTTGAGCTAGTTCCAAGTCATGCTCTACCATGATGCGAGCGAGTTCTCGAACGTCGGTTTCGGGAACCCAACCTAGTTTCGATTTAGCTTTGCTCGCATCGCCGAGCAACAAATCAACTTCAGCCGGCCGAAGATAACGCGGATCAATTTCAACGTACTTGTTCCAATCCAAATCCAGCCGTCCAAAGACCATGTCTAAGAATTCGCGAATCGTTCGTGTCTCACCCGTCGCCACAACGAAATCGTCTGGTTCGTTGTGTTGTAGCATGCGCCACATGGCGTCAACATAATCTTTGGCGTATCCCCAATCTCGTTTCGAATCGAGGTTTCCGAGATAGAGCTTGTCCTGCAATCCGAGTTTGATTCGAGTTGCAGCTCGCGTAATTTTTCGTGTCACGAAAGTCTCTCCGCGTCGCGGCGACTCGTGATTGAATAGGATGCCGTTGCAAGCAAACATACCGTAACTGCGTCGATAGTTTACCGTTTGAAAAAAAGCGTAAACTTTCGCACAAGCATAGGGAGACTGTGGATTGAACGGCGTCTTTTCCGTCTGAGGCGTTTCCAGAACCATTCCATACATTTCCGAGCTACTCGCTTGATAGACCCGAACCTCTTTCCTCTTATTCAATAGCCGAGCAGCTTCCAAGACGTTCAATGAACCTACGCCGTCACTCATCAAAGTGTATACAGGTTGGTCGAAGGAAACGCGAACGTGGCTTTGAGCCCCCAGATTATAGATTTCGTCCGGTTCGACTTCTTGCACCAAGTTGGTTAGCGATTGTCCGTCTGTTAAATCACCGTAATGCAACAATAACTTTGGTTTTTCGTGAATGTCACGGTAAAGATGGTCGATTCGGCCCGTCGAAAAACTGCTGGACCGGCGAACTAGTCCATGTACCGTGTAATCCTTTTGAAGCAATAACTCTGCGAGATAGGACCCATCCTGTCCCGTGATTCCAGTGATTAGGGCTGAACGTGACATAAGGTGATTTGGCTTTGGATGAAAGAGTAAAATGGGGGGATTTGCGTTGACTCTAATGCCGGACAAATTCGACAGATTCTGTAGTTTACCGAAACCTTCCCAATTCGACATAGGCCAGATTGCGATCATTTAGATCACTGGAGATGTCATTCCGAAAAAAAACCCTCGACCAATTCGGCGAGGGTTTCTGATTTAGGGTTGCCTAGTGCATTACTTCATCGCTACTTTATTTCCGCCATCCGTTGTATCGAAGTTGAAGGTGAATTCAAGCTTGTCACCAGCGAACAATCTTATGGTTTTTTCCTTGGTTACACCCTCGTATGTGACCTCGATTTTATAATCATCCCACGATTCGCCTTCGTGCAACTGTTTGGTTCGGAAAACACGAGAAGCACCTTCGCTTTTGGTTGAGTTTTGGGCCAAAACTACACGTGCTTTTTCCGGTACATTGAGGGTCAAAATGGTCTCGATCGGATCGTCCGACTTGACCATCTCAAAACTCAATTCTTCGCCATTTCCACTTTCTACCACCACCGTTCTGTTCTGAACCAATTCGGTGCCATCTTCCTTGGTCATCACGGCCTTGACCTCAAATCGATAAGCGTCCTTCGGTTTGAGGTCACGACTGATAAAGTGCCGACGTGACCCCGTCGTGGAAGTGAGGTTGCCATTTACAAAAACCTTTGCAGATTCAGGCAAATTGACTGTTAAATGCACTTCGTTTGGTTGGATGGATTGGCTCGAAGCAAACTTGTTGGCCGTGCGCATGCTCGAAGCAGTTCCTGAAACGACCGAACCGTATGCAGGCGAAACCACGGAGCCCGAACTATATCCACTATCGAGCATTGGTACTTCGGCAGGATACGAATCATACACACCGTACTGCAGGTTCGTGCCAGTGCTACCGCCACCGGTGGAACCACCTGATGAATAACCACCTCCGTGGTATGCACCCCCGGACGAACCGCCACCTGAAGAACCTGCGTAGTGAGTTGCATATCCCCCTTGTGAGCCGCCGGAACTCCCGTAACTGCCGGAACTCCCATAACCGGCTGTGTAGCCACCTGAGGATCCGCCCGACGAGCCATAGGAACCATACGATGCGCGACGTGCGACCTTTGCATGGAAATGATCGTGAATACGGGCACCAAGCCGTCGTATTGGTCCAACTTGTCCGCCCGACGAACCGTAACCGCCTCCTGATCCGTAGCCGCCCCCTGATCCGTAGCCGCCACCGGATCCGTAGCCGCCACTGGATCCGTAGCCGCCACTCCCGCCACCGGATCCGTAACCCGCCTCGAGCGGATTAGAAGCTACAAAAACCAACGCAAAAAGCGTTGAAGCCGAAAGCCATTTCATCAATCTAGTTTTCATGACGTTCCTCCAAGTCCAGGCATAGGACTGCGTTACCTCGCAATCCAAACATTCGTTACTTGAGAATACCTTGAAACAGCGTTAATTCAAGCAGACTGGGTTGGATTTAGGGAATGGGCAATCTGGAAGGCTACGTGTTTTCAACAATCCTATTAAAAGACCACCAGCAAATAACCAGACATAGAGCAATCAGTGCCGTTGTGTACAGAATGTTCACTAGCGACCAAAAGTACTTTTCGTTTCGGGAAAATCGGGGGCTAATCCAAAGAATTGGCAGGCCCAAGAAACCCGTGACTCCAAAAAGAATAACGAATATGAGAAGTCGTGAATTGAGAATTTGCGCCAACAGTTCCGAATTGGCGTTCACCTCTTTTTTAGAAGAATTGGGGGACTGCATGCCTAAAATTTGCTTCACCGAACTTCCCTGGTTGAAGTTCCCTTGCACGCTTGTTGAAACAGTTGCTAATCTGGTAATCGACCTTCAGCGATCTCCTGTTCCCATTGTTTCATCAATGGCCAGTCGATGGCGCAGGTTCCAAAATCCGATAAATGCAAGTAACAATTCAATCGCTCCAAGACCTTATTTATCATGGAAGGGTCTTTTCGGAAATAGGGCCCGTGGCTGGGCAATAACCATTCGACATCCGAATCCCGAATTCGCTCTAGCGACCGGATAAACGAGGGAATATCGCTGCCATGATGTGCATCGATAGCACCAACGCCGCCGTCCCGGTAAATGTTGTCACCGCTCATGAGGAGGTTGTTTAATCGAAATGCCAACTGACTATTTGCATGCCCCGGGGTTGACCAAACCTCGAGCTTTAGCTTTCCAATTTGGATGATATCGCCTTCATTTACGTGATTTTCCACCGTTACTGGAGGCATTGCTTCGCTGATACCCTGCGCATGTATTTCAGCGAATGTTTGCAATCGATCGCCAGCTTCGAGCAATGCGGCTGCATTTGGATGGGCGGTTACGCTTGTTTTTAGAATCTGCTTGGCCTTGGCAAAACCTTGGCTATGGTCCACATCGGCATGCGTGGCAATCAACGACTTGCATTTTGATAGGGGGAAATCGAGTTCGCGAATGAGATCGATCACCTCTTCAACCGAATCCTCGTAACCTATGTCAATCAGCGCCCATTCATCGGCGTCATGGATTAAATACACGTTGCAACCGATCAAATGACCAGCCTGAACGTTGAGTTCGATTACATTCGGAAATATGGGTTTGCGTTGTAGCATCTAGTTTCTTTGGACTCGGCCGATAAAGTAAAATTGCCGTGCGAGATTTTAGGCTGCAACAACCATCAAGGGCAACGGTCCAGCAACGTTCCTTTGCGGAATTGTTGCAATGTCTTTAGAACGATGGCTTATTCCGTAATTCGCCGAGGAGCGATTTCAGCCCTTCTCGGTAGTTAGGGTACACAAGTCGAACGCCAAGTTCAGACTGAATTCGGATGTTTTTAACCCGTTTGCTTCCATCACCGCGAGAACGCATCGGTCCCAAGCTGGCGTATTCAAGTGTTTCAAATATTGGCGGTGGCCAATTCCCGATTTTGGAAATGTATTCGTAGTAGTCCATTTTTTGAACTGGCTGTCCATCGCTCACGCAGTACAACGTCGATTGCATTTTGGATGCGGAGACAGCTAATAAGATGGCGGTCAAATCGTCGATGTGAATTAGGTTCAAGTAGCTTTCCGGATCCGACTGCAGCGGAATTTGGTCGCGAATGGATTGCCATCTCGGTACTCTTCCTGGGCCATAAATCCCGGCCGGTCGCAACACGACTCGCATGTCGCTGGTCACATTCGAAGCTAGCCACTGCTCAGCGGCCAATGCAGCAATCGAGCCGGGCCGCTCTGGGCAAACGGCAGATTCTTCGTCCACCCATTCACCCGAGTTTGTCGGAGCAAAAACACCCGTGGTAGAGGTATAGATCCACTGTGTTTGCGTTTCTCCAGCATCCATCGCCCCAGTTTTTTTCAAAAGCCTGAGTAGATGGTTCAGCCCGAGTGTATGCGTTTCGAGTGGGGGCAAACCAGCTTGCGGCGAGTGAGACACAGCGATCAAAATGGTGCCGAACTTGGCGTCTGGCGCTATCGAGGGGTAGAGTCCACCATCGATCCAGTCCCAAACAATTGGCTTGACACCGATTTCACTCAATTCGCTCGCGCGTTTTCCGGAACGAGTCGTCGCGTACACCCAATCCCCTTGGTTGAGCCAACCCCTGGCGACACGCATTCCAAGGTATCCACAACCAACGATGAGTCTATGCGCCACGCCGCGCGCCCCCGGACAAATCGGAATGATCGCTACAAAATCTCAGCATTTGGGGCCGCCTTCGGGTGCTTTCTTCAGTTTCTTTAGTCGAATGGGTTTCATTTTGGGGTTTGTTAGCGAATAATCGAACCCGTCTAACCAATTTACGGATTTTAATTAGTTTGCTTTCACATTTAGCCATTGGAGACTATCTTGCCCAGCAAATGCAGCAACTTTGGCAATCTTCCATTGCTGTCCATTCGCTCGCGATCGCATGTCTGGTCCTGCATTCTTGCAAGTTGGTTGATTAATATCCTGGGTTCGATGTCTGTCGCTCAAGACTTTTCTCAACCCGCCAAGGTAGTCCCATCTTCTCAGGGAACCGATCGAACTTCGTTCCGACCCTCGATTCCCGAACCTAAATCCAGTAAACCGGCCAAGGCGATTGGGTTCACCCTTGTAGGGTTAGAGCCAGGACTTGGCAAGATGCTCAGGGGAGAAGAGCCACGCAATCAGCTCGAGTTGATATCGCTTGAAAAGCAGCAAACTAAAGTTGCCGAAAAAGTGAATTTGGTTACGGTAAACCTGCAACATGGCAGTACCCAAGGGAGTGGAGTGATTATTACTGGCGACGGGTACATTCTGACAGCAGCGCACGTTGCTGGTCGCAAGAATCAAAAGATCAAAATAATCATGCATGACGGCACTCGGGTCGACGGTATCACCATGGGGGCCAATCGAAACATGGATGCCGGCTTGGTCCGTATCGTCACAGCCAGAAACACTGCTACGGATCCATGGCCACATGCATCGCTCGGCGCTTCAGCTGATTTGCAACCAGGACAGTGGGTTATTGCAACAGGCCACCCAGGCGGATGGATGCATGACCGGCCAGCAGTAGTTCGGATTGGCCGAGTGCTTCGCATCTTGCCGTCGACGCTAGTCACGGATTGCTCTTTAATTGGTGGCGATAGCGGCGGTCCGCTATTTGATCTTCAGGGCCGCTTAGTCGGAGTGCATAGTCGGATTGGAGTTGATGTCGACGACAATATGCATGTGCCGGTTGACGTTTTTGACGACAGCTGGAGCCGGATGGTTAAGGGTGAGGAATGGGGCAGCTTGCCCGGATTCAAACCGGCCATTGGCGTGCGGGGCACTTCAGACCAGGAAGCGGAAAAGAACTGCAAAATATCGCGTGTTGAACCCAAGGGTCCGGCAGACAAAGCCGGAATTCGTGCGGGAGACGTCATTTTGAAATTTGATGACCAGCCGATTCAGAATTTCGACGACCTCAAATCGGCAGTCGATTCGCTCACACCAGGTGAACAAGTCTCAGTCGAGTTGCAACGGGACGGAAAGCACATGTCGCTCCGATTAATCGTTGGCGTAAGAGAATAATTTGTTCCAATGTCGCGTTCGTCATTGTTATAATGAGCCAGGGAATTTCTCGAATCGAAGCAACGTAAGGCAAGTCCCGATGAAGAATAGGTTTTCTTGGATTGTTCGTGGAACCGTCGCCGCCGGTATAGTCGCATACGCCACGTTTGGCGATCCATTTTTGGATGCTTGGGTCGCTTTGCAGACAGCCGAACCAAGTAATCATGTCCAAATCGGAACAGATAACAACGACGATTCAGTCGCTTCGATCGAACATGAACAACGCTCGAGTTCAAGTTGGAAATCCCGCTTGGTCCAGCAGCAAGGCGCTGGTCGATTTGGGAGAGAATCTCAAAATAGTTCCAATCGAAACCATCAACGCAACAGCTTCTCTACCCTTCGAGCGTTCAAAGATTCCGTCGGAGACAAATGGAAGTCGACAGTACAGATTTTAGATAAGAATCGTCAGGTCGCTTTAGGCGCCATTGTGTCAAGCGACGGATGGATCGTTACGAAGTCCAGCGAAGTTCCGGACCGTGCAATCGAAGTACGCTTGTCCGATAGTGTAACCGAAAAAGCTAGTGTCAAGTTCCGAAGAAACGACCTAGACTTGGCGCTGATTAAAATCGATCGTAAAGATTTGCCAAGCATTCAATGGAATACCTTGGCCGAAGTCCGCGTCGGAGGATGGCTAGCTACGACAGACGTCCGAAATCTGCCTATTGCGATTGGGGTGATGAGCGTTTCGAGTCGCAATGTTCGAAGTGAGAAAGCCGTTTTGGGAGTTAAGTTGGGCTATACACTGAATGGCGAGCACGGCGCGCTGGTTGAGACTGTGATTGACGGAAGCGGAGCAGATCGGGCCGGGGTCCAAGCCGGTGACTTGATTACATCCATTGACGGTGAATCGCTCAAGTCATTTTCCGAGGCCATCGAAAGACTAAAAGGTTTTTTGGCTGGGCAACGGGTCGACGTCGGAATCCTTCGCGATGGAAAGAAGGTTTTGATAACGGCGCAGATGATGGATCTCAACAACTCTCTGTTGGATCCAACCGAGATGGAAGTCAATGGTGAGATTAGCTCTCGTTCCACAGGCTTTCAAAACATAATGCAACACGATTCCGTGATTTCGCCGCATCAGTGTGGTGGCCCCATCGTGGATGTTTATGGAAACGCTGTTGGGCTCAATATTGCGAGGGCAGGACGCGTTTCTTCATACGCTATCCCGGCTCGTATTTTGGTTCCCGCCGTCGCGGAGATGATCGCGTCGGCGACTGGTCTGAAATCACCTTTCGACGAGAATATCGCTCAGTCCGTATCGAAATCACCAACCGTCCGTGCCTCTGTCGAGTTGCCTGCCTCGGTTCCTAACGGTATCGCAATTGAATCCGCGAAACCAGAAGTGATTCTTCCCAGTAATGTTTTTCGGCCGTAATCTTGATTGCATCTCGTTCCATGGCTCTGCTTGGGAACGCTTTGATTCGAACTGTACGCCAGAACCAAACTAACTCGTCTTTTTTTAAGGAACGACACTGATGCGGATCGATTTTGGCCGCGTGTTGCACATGGCTTTTGTCGTGTTGTGGATCTGCCTGCCATTGAATGCGCAGGAAAAAAAAAGCAACCGGTCCATTCGATAACCGAATCCAACGATTCTATAAAACTATTGCAGACTGGTGAAGCGTGGTCACAATGGCGCGGAGCGTATGGCGATGGTCACGGAACGGGTTTACCATCCACATGGACCAAGCCGAAGCGATTGTGGAGGCATCCATGTCAAGCCCAAGGCATCGGTGGCGTCGCCGCAACGCCCGACTTTGTAATCGTTTCGTCACGTGATGCAAACGACAAGTCGGATTTGTTTGAAGTCCTAGATGTAGAAACCGGTATAGCACTTTTTAGGTTGTCTTATCCTGCTGCATCGGAGTTGGACTACGGGAATTCTCCGCGTGTCACACCGATTGTTTTTGATTCCTGTGCCTATTGTTTGGGTGCACAAGGCCAGTTGCATTGTCTCGACTTGGAAACCGGAAACGTCGTTTGGAAACAACACCTTGTCGATGACTTAGGCGGCAAGCTGCCTCAATGGGGGTTTGCGGTTTCACCGGTTGTTTTAGACAACCAATTGATTGTGCAGTCAGGTGGACTAGAGGCGGCTTGGGTTGCGCTGAATCCCAAAACCGGTAAAACGCTTTGGCGAACCAAGGGCAGACCATCAGCATATGCTTCGCCAATCGCAATTGAATATCGCGGGCAAAGGCAAATCGTCGGCTACGATGCGATCTCTCTGGGTGGTTGGTCGGCTACCGATGGTAAACGGCTTTGGGAAATGAA
>JANLUJ010000767.1:0-1693 GCA_031363425.1 Pirellula sp. | reverse complement strand
TCCCCTCCCAGTCCAACGCCTATGGCGTTGGACTGGGAGGGGACGCGGGAAATGATTCATTCGATCGCTTCTAGCCAGGAACTTTACGTCCCATGGGCAAGCCCATGGGGGCGTTCTAACGTTGTACATCCTCCAAACCGGTGGGATTCAAAAGTTGAAAGTCCTTTCTCGCTTAAACGAAACCTAGTGACATGAATCAGCTAAATAGAATCGAAAGACATCAACAACAAACGCAATTGCGCCGAGTGTTTCTCGGTGATGCAACTCGGGGCTTAGGGAGCATCGCGCTTGGATCCCTGCTATTCCCAGAACTATCGCTTGCGAATGAAACCAAACGCTCAAATGGCGGAGTTTCGGGCCTGCCACACTTTGCGCCCAAGGCAAAACGAGTTGTGTGCCTCTTCCAGAGCGGCGGCCTATCGCATGTTGATTTGTTCGATGACAAACCGATGTTGCATGAACACGCCGGCAAAGAAATTCCGCCGTCGATTAAGGGGACGCAGCGTCTGACCGGCATGACATCTGGCCAATCGGCGTATCCAGTGGTTCCACCGCTCAAGCCTGGCAAAAAGTGTGGAGCCAATGGCACATGGATCAGTGACCTATTGCCGAAAATGCAGGGGATCGCCGACGATATCTGTTTGATCAAGAGTCTTCACACAGAAGCCATCAATCACGATCCGGCGATCACGTTCATGAATACTGGCAACCAGCAGCCTGGTTACGCCAGCATGGGCGCATGGGCCAGCTATGGACTTGGCACTGAGAATGAGAACTTGCCTGCATTCATCGCGATGGTTTCGCAAGGGACAGGGAAGAACCCTGGGCAACCGATCTTTTCGCGACTTTGGGGGAATGGCTTTTTGCCGTCGTCGCATCAAGGTGTGGGACTTCGTCCGGGAGCCAATCCAGTACTGTATCTTAGCAACCCGCCAGGTGTTGACTCTAGTCAGCGCCGCGAGATCCTCGGCGACTTGTCGCAATTGAATGCGCTTCGAGCTGCCGAACTCGGCGATCCTGAAACTCTTGCGCGTATTCATTCTTACGAGATGGCGTATCGAATGCAGACTTCGGTACCTGAGTTAACCGACATTAGCCAGGAATCTACCGCAACCCTAGAAGCCTATGGCCCAGAAGTCTTGAAGCCAGGCAGCTACGCAGCCAATTGTTTGTTGGCTCGTCGGCTGCTTCAACGCGATGTTCGATTTGTCCAGCTTTTTCATCGGGGCTGGGATCAACATATCGCATTAGGTCGGCAATTGCCGAACCAATGTCGAGACATCGATCAGCCGACTGCAGCATTGATCAAAGATCTCAAGCAGAGCGGACTTTTGGAAGATACATTGGTCGTATTTGCGACCGAATTTGGTAGGACAGTTTTCAGTCAAGGCAAGATAGGTGACCCTGGAATGGGCCGCGATCACCATGGCAGGAGTTTTACGGTTTGGTTAGCAGGTGGTGGAATACGCGGCGGGATGGAGTATGGAGCAACGGACGACTTTTGCTACAACATCGCAGACAAGCCGGTACATCTTCGAGACTTGCATGCAACGATATTGCATTGTTTGGGAATTGACCATAGCCGATTCAGTTACAAATTTCGCGGCTTGAATACGCGGTTGACGGGTGTCGAAGAAGCGCGTGTGGTACGGGATATTTTGGTATAGCTGACGCTAGCAGCGTCAGCCACGTT
>JANLUJ010000760.1:0-2070 GCA_031363425.1 Pirellula sp. | reverse complement strand
CGGTTCTTATGACTTGCATAAAGGGGCGCATTTCCACGAGTAGTCGTGCGGCCAACTCTGGATTAGTCTGCTGGATTTGATAGCGTGCGATACCAAGAGTAAGTATGTTCCTTTGCTGAGGCTGTTCGCACTCAGTGCAGTATTTACAAGCATTCGCATCTGGTGGAACTGACTCGCCCGCAATCTCTGATGCAATGCTGCAAATTCCATCGTGATAATGTTTGCACTTCATGCGCATGTACTCGATACTAATACCCATTGAACGCCGTCGGAAACGTACTGGCATTCGCATTCGGTAAAGTCTGGATTGGTGCAGATTGCCAAGATTCCAACGCCAACCGGGGTGCCCGGTGAAAATACAGGGGTGGCAGCATTGCAACAATTACCCTGAGCGACCGAACTTGAACTGGATGATGGAATGCTCGATGATGGAATACTCGATGAGGGAGCGCTGGACGACGGTACGCTGGATGACGGCTTGGAACTGGAAGACGATGGGTTCGAGCTGCTTGGCTTGCTTGAACTAGACGACGATGGATTCGAGCTGCTTGACGAACTTGGATTCGAGCTAGAGGAAGAACTAGGTCTCGATGAGCTCGATGAACTGGTAGTAGAGCAGCAGCAAGGCATGCCAGTCATGAACAGGTTCCTCCCGCAGTCCAAGTCCCAGCAATCAAATTGCAATTTGCTTGAGTTGTAACAGAACACGATGATTCGCCATCCGGACTAATGTACGCACAGCTACCAAGCGGAGCACTTGGTGTGACAGGATCTTGATCGCAAGCGGCTTGGATTACGAAATGCCGTCCGCTACAGGTTCTCGTTGCAAGCCCAGAGTTTCCAAAACCTATCTGGTCTGCGAATATCCCCAAGGGATCCTCGACAATTCCAACTACGTCCGCTACCGATTCTTCTATCAGCGTGAAGCGAGCCACGGCAAAACCATCGTCCGACCAATCGCTTAACATGACGAACTTTTCGAGCCTCTCGGAGCATGTTGTGTTGCCGATCCGGGCGATTGCCCATTGGGTGCCAGTTCCGCCCGCCCGCCAGAGGATTTGAGCATTTCCGCCAACATCGCTCACTTGTAACTCAGCGAAATCTAGGTTAACTGCATCCGCGAATAAGTTGGGTTTGAGCGCAGAGATGACATTGATTTTGCAGGCAACAACACCGGCAACGATCGCGGTCGTTATCTCACCAGCTGCAACAGGCGATTGCAATACTCCCCAACGACCTGTTGTCGGAGGCACTATCTTGAAGGCGATGTTGCGAATAAACTCCATTTCGTTGTCAGCTGGCAGTATTACCGGTTCACCCAAGCCAACAATTCCACATTGTTCTAGAGGATCGCCCGTATCGTTCAGGACCTTGACGATCGTCGGACTGCGGAGTGAACTTTGCTGTGCAGGCGCTTGAAACGAAACTCCCCCGTTGCGAAACTTATCCACAACTCGTTGCATGTCCGTCCAGTCGCGGGCGCTAATCGATAATGGATCGCCGCGCTGTGGCATTATGCACTCAACCCTAAGAGGCCAAAGTCACCCCGCTCATAAACCCGCTCCACATATGCCGCTTTTGGTCTTCGTACTATCCGATGCGCAGCGCCATCTACCTCGTCAGCGTAGTACAGCCACATGTAGTCCCAACCCTCTTTGTCGAGGACCGTAATATCTGGCGTAAACACGATGGAGTCGATGTTCGGACTGGCCGCGAAGTTGTACGTAATTTCAAAATCTTCCCGTCCACGACGTTGGCCAGTGGAGCCGAGGAATAGTACTTCACCAGCTGCAAAGTTCTTGAAGGATGCGTTGTTGACCTTTCCAGTTAGTTGAAAGAGAGTATTTTTGTACGATGTGCTTACGAAGATCCTGGGTATGTAGTGCGTCTCTGAGAACTTGTACGCGGGGATGGTAATGTCCACGCCATCTACCTTGTCGTCGCTTACGCCAATGGCGCCCTGGAAATCAGGAGCGAGTGTTCCAAAGCGATTAGTACCAAAGCTCTGCGTTACATGCACCGTCGCGCCGGTGGTATCAAATGATTCGGACGCTTGGTTGCGAACCTTAT
>JANLUJ010000756.1:0-3717 GCA_031363425.1 Pirellula sp. | reverse complement strand
CTAGTCATCAACGCGAAAGAAGCAACGCAGGTCCGAGCGATATACGAGTTGTATCTAACGCTGCGGTCATTGACGCCGGTTCTAAAGGAAGTGGTTGGGCGCGGTTGGCTGAATAAATCGTGGACTACCATGAGCGGAATTAAGCGTGGTGGATGTCCGTTTGACAAAGCTTCACTGCATATGCTCCTTACCAATCCGATCTACGCCGGGAAAATCCGACACAAGGAGCTATCATTCGATGGTGAGCATGAAGCCATTGTGGACAGTACGACATTCGCCGCCGTCCAGAAGCTGCTAAAGTCGCACAGTCGCGGCAAGGGGAATGGCGTCAATAATAAATACGGCGCCCTGCTCAAAGGCCTGCTTTACTGTGGCGCCTGCAACAAAGCCATGGTCCACACGATGTCAAGTCGTGGAAGCAAGCGGTACCGCTACTACACCTGTCTCAAAGCGATCAAATGTGGCTGGGATACTTGTCCGTCGAAGGCGCTTCCGGCAGCGGAATTGGAAGCCGCAGTCGTCGACCAGATTCGATGCATTTCCACAGACGATGGTCTAATGCAGGAAGTACTACGCCAATCTAGGAAGTCGGTTGGAACCGGTCTCAAAGAATTACAGCAACAACAGAAGCAATACGAAAAGCAACTGGCTCGGGATTACGCCGAGACAAAACGCATCTCGTCCATGCCGAAACCCAACGATCCAACGCTAGCTCGACTTGCGGAACTGAACGAACGAACAGCGCAGGCGGAATTGGAACTCCACCAGCTAGGCATTCGTATGGGCCAGTTAAATGCATCGCAACTTGCGGACGCAGAGATAAAAGCGGCGTTCAATGACTTTGACACCCTGTGGAAATCCGTGTCGCAACGCGAACAGCTCAAACTCATGGAAGTGCTAGTTGAGCGGGTGGAGTACGATCCGCACGATGTTGCGATCTCAGTCTATTTCCACACATCAGGAATTAAGACACTAGCCGCTAAAGCAGATGAGGTGCTTGTATGATCCAAGTAAAACGCAAAGTCGCTTTCCAAAGCGAAGCTCACAAGCGTCGCGATGCCGCTAAAGCTGCGAGGGTCACGCTTGCTGAATCTGGTCGGATTCCAAGGATCGCTAAGCTAGCTAGTGGCACTGGCCAGTCGTATGCAATCGATGATTGATTCCGGACAAGTTGAAACGTACCAGCAGCTAGCAGAAATCGGCAGAATCAGTCAGCCACGGATGACTCAAATTATGAGCTTGCTGAACTTGGCGCCAGATATTCAGGAGGAGTTGTTGTACTTGCCGGAAGTTATGCAGGGGAAAGCGCAGATCCATGAGCGGTTGCTTAAGCCGCTGACTAGGGAGCTGGACTGGCGGGTGCAGAGGAGGATGTGGGCGAGGATTAGGAAGATACTTGGAATGTCTTGAGACGCTGTGGTTCAATGCTCCGGCGTGTCAAACAGGTGCGAGTTGAGGTCAACGCAGCCAAGCTGTCACGGTAAGTGGGCATCCCTAGCAAATCAAGAACTGCCGCTTGGGCTTCTCGAACATGGATTAAATTCTGGCTAACTTCTTAAGCCGCAAACAGAGATCGGGCAAGCGACTGCAGTCCAGCCCTCGTACGCCCCTAGAACGACGACGCAGAATCTAATCCTTTATTTGTTATATTGGTCACTATGGGTGCAGAACATCGGACATATGGTCTGGCTGATCCCACCAAGTCGCCTGAAAACTGGTGCAGTGTTTTGTGTCGCATCTCTTGCTCACACCTTCTGCGCCGGGTATTTGCGGTTTCTGGTAAATCGTGCCACCTTGCACAGGAACCCCCCATATCTGAGACATTTTTTGTAGGAATTGCGTCCCCATCGGGCCCTCGCCAACTTTGCAGCCGCGGAAGAAGGCAATCGCATCCTGCCGGAAGTATGGCGTTAACTTCATCAACATCGAGGAATATTTCGATAGATTGTGAACATTCAGTTGTTGGCCACCGCCGACCTGTTGTAGTCCCGAATTTCCGTGTCCATAAATGTGAAGTTGATAGATTACTCGCATATCGGTTGACTTTCCCTGTGATTGTTTCGCCGCTCGAAGAACCGTCTCGATCATGTCGTTCACGCTTGTCACATCGTGGACTTTGTCATTACCCAGCAGCGTGAAGAAACCGTTTACAAGACGATTGTGACGGTCTTGGACGTTGACGATTAACTGTTTGCCAGACACAACTCCCAAAGCGGCCCAGGTCCGTGGCCCCACAATCCCATCATCCACAAGGCCCTTCTGCCTTTGAAATGTACGTACAGCAACGTCGGTCGTTGGGCCGAAAACGCCCAACCCTTGAATATTTGGTCGTGGAATAGTCTTTTCGATCAAGAGGTGCTGTAACTGCGTGACCTCGGGACCGTTACTTCCAATTTTCAATACTGCAGCCATAAGTCCCCCTTTTCGGTAGACATCGTATTGGACATAACGACGGGCATCACCCGGCACGCGTGAGCGAGGCTTCCATCTCAGAAACGGCCGATCGCGTGCTCGGCGTGCATGGTACGCCCGGCACACATTTGCTAGACGTTCGGTTGGTAGGATTTTCATTGGTGCCCAACCTCGTTGATCTCAACCGATTCGAAGATGGCCTTGAGCTCTGCATTTCTATCATTGAAACTATTTTTGTGCGATGACAAAACGAACAGAACCATATCATCGCCGCGGCGAACTCCTACCCAAGATTGGACTGTGTCGCGATTAGCCGCCTTTGGATTCATTAACGTGCCGTTTCCAGGGCCTTGGAGGACAAGCATGAACCCTTGAGCATTTCCGACTCGGACCTCCTCAAATTGCAAAACGGTTGCGGAGAAGTTCTTTGTAAACGCCTCTTTGATCTCCGTCATCGCTGACTCGAGGGTATCGTTGGGTTCGAAGCCTTTTTCGATCAGTGAAATGGAGAGAGCACTGCGTGGCGCGAGCCCCCATGCTGCAAGCGTGCGGCCTTGAAAGGGAATGGAAACGTCCTTCGGATTCATGACTCTATAAAAGCTTGGAATCGCGATGCGAATTCCAGGAGCCAATTCTGTAGCTGACGAGGGAGAATGCGCTCGAACCGACAATGCTCTTAGGAAGCGGGCACCTTGGACATCGGGCTTCTCGCGGACCGCACGTTCACCAAATTTCCGCATCACTTCAGCATTGTGCGCGACACATGCGAGAACCGAATGAAGAGACAAATCGTCTGAGCGTACATCGGTCAGTTCGATAACCTTCTGCGAAGCACCTAGAAGTTCGCTCACTTGCCAAGCCTCACTCCGCGCGTACAGAGATTGGCGAGTGTCCCCTTTTTCATCGGCTCGCCTGACTTCTTCATCTTGGGCTTCCCAATCCGAGGGTTTTGCCACCAGGACTTTGTCCCCATTGCGACGACCTACGACTCCCGTTCGCTGATAGTGGATTCGCCAACCGTCGTCCCCCTTTTCAAGCTTAGTTTGAATGTTCCAAACCCAGGTTTCGGAAGCATTGCGAAATACACATTCACTCGTTGCGGTGGCACCTGTCGCAGCAGCATCTAATTTTACATCCATTCTATTTCTTACAAACGTTGCAAACACATCGCCGTTATCTCCATGCCAGAGGGACTCCGCCGCGAACCAGGGCCCATACGAGGACTGAACATCGAATGGCCCAGGTTCAGCGCCACGTCCGTCGATGATCGTTGCATCGGGTGCGTAAACCGTTGGTATTGCGGAG
>JANLUJ010000738.1:0-5679 GCA_031363425.1 Pirellula sp. | reverse complement strand
GCCGTTGTGGTAGCGATCGGTGATTTGGAAACAGGTTAAGTTCAAGGGTTATTTGATGGGTAAGAACATTTTTGTGGGTAGCCTTGCGTGGGCCACTACGTCCGAGAGTCTCGAACGAGCATTTGCTCAGTACGGGGTGGTAACATCCGCCAAGGTCGTTAACGACCGTGAAACGGGTCGTTCCAAGGGTTTTGCGTTTGTCGAAATGGAATCGGGTGCTGATGAGGCAATTCGAGCATTGAACGGCGCTGAACTTGATGGTCGTCAGATCGTCGTCAACGAAGCTCGTCCCCGCGAAGGCGGCGGCGGTGGCGGCGGTGGCGGAAGTCGTGGCGGCGGTGGTGGTGGCTACGGCGGTGGTGGCGGCGGCGGCAGTCGTGGCGGCGGCGGCGGTTACGGTGGTGGCGGTGGTGGTGGTGGCGGTGGCGGCGGCGGTGGCCGACGCGATCGTTACTAAGCTCCCAATATCGTCTAGGTGCTCAGACTCTTAATAGTGTGTGGAGCAACGAAGTAGTAAAAGCGAAGGGGCACTCGCGTCAAACCGAGTGCCCCTTTTTCGTTTGCATTCACGTACGTTCGGCTGTCCTCAGCCGAACTCCGCCACAAATTCAACATCGACACGTCAACATTACCTACGCGTCGCATTCCAAATGCCTCTAGGTCATTTCATAATATCAAGCGCGATTCGATCTCCAGGCTCGCCGAGTTTCAGATCTCGAACCAACGCTTGCGCTTGGGCCAGCGGAATGATTCTCGATGAACGGAGAAGATCCAACGTGTTCAACGCAGCCAACGCTTCGTATTCGTTTCCATGCTGAAGTACGCTTGCGATGGTTGCTACCGCGCTTTCCGTTTCGCCAAGTTGCCCGAGAGCTTCCGCTGCAACGATGCGCACGTCAGCCCATGCATCATGGAGCGTCCCTCGTAGCTTGTCTTTGGCCGAGGTTGCTTGGTCTTTTAGTATGAGGCAACCCGTGGCGGCCCAGTAACGAAGGATAGGATGTGAATCGTCAAGAGCTGCGATAAAAACGGGCAAATTCTTCGAATCAGCGTCGCTAGCCAGATCTGCCAGTTCAAGAATTCTTTCAAGCGGGTAGGCTTCACTATGAGCATATTCATAGATGGTCCCAGATCCAGCGAGTCCTGGAATCATCCCTTCTGGAACGAAGCCCGTGTCGCGTGTTGCTAAGATGTCCCTTCGGAGCGTCGACCTCAGCCTTTCAATGATCTCTGCCTTCAGGGGATCTGAAATCAAGTTGCTCAGTTCGAAGGGATCATTCTCTAACGCGTAGAATTCCTGACCGGGTTTGGATTTCCAGTAAGTTGCTTGGGCTTCATTGCATCGCCCAGCCAGGAATTCGTCATACCAAGACTGCATGCTGGGCAGCACTTTGAATGGATAGGAGTAATGTTGGCCGTAGGGTCGGTGAGGTGAGTAATTTCGAATGTAACGGAACTGGCTATCGCGGACGGCGCGGACCGTGTCGTAACGTTCGTCCATCCGGCCTCGATAAAGAAATACGTGGTCGCTTGGAGCGACTTTTTGATCGCCGAGGAACGCTCTGCCTTCATAGTGCTTTGGAATGGGGACGTTGCAAATACTGAGCAATGTCGGGGGAAGATCCACAAAACTAACCATATCATTTACCCACTCGCCTGACCTTACAGGGGCTAAGTGCGACCACTTTGGTGGGAACCGGACTATGAGAGGAACCCGAGTTCCAGAATCGTGAATATTGCGTTTACCCCTAGGCAAGGCTCCGCCGTGATCGCTGCAATAGAAGACGATCGTGTCGTCCGCAAGGCCATCTCTTTCCAGCTTACCGAGAAGTCCGTTGACCTGCTGATCCATGATGGTAACTTGGTCATAGTAGTTCGACCAATCGCGACGAATGACGAGCGTATCTGGGTGATAGGGCGGCAAAGCTATCTTGTCCGGAGCGACACGATAGTCGGATTTGCCGTCTTTGGGAGCAACCTGGCTCTCGTGACTTGTGGTCAGGTTCACAACCGCGAAAAAAGGTTGACCTGGGATTCGGCCAAGGTAGCTCGCTTTGTTGCTGCACTCATTCCAAACCTGCTGTCCGCCGGGAAGGTTGTAGTCGGTCTTGGAGTTGTTGGTGCAATAGTATCCGGCCGCGCGAAGGTGTTCGGGATAGAGTTGGAACTGCTTCGGAGTTGCCACACTGCTTCGATGATTTTGCCCGCCAATAGAACAGGCATACATCCCGCTGATGAGTGTTGTGCGTGCTACGGAACAAACCGGAGCATTGGCAAATGCATTTCGATATCGAACGCCGCTTGCAGCAAGTCGATCTAGATTAGGCGTTTTGGCGAGAGGGTCGCCATAACAACCCAAATACGGACTATTGTCCTCGCTGGTAATCCAAAGAATGTTTGGCCGATCGGCGGCGACGGATGTCGATTCGAATAGCGAGCTTCTTATTAGGAAGAGACTTCCAAGCACGAAAATAAAACGTTTGCAATGGAGATTCATATTGGGAGACCTAGAAACACGCGTGAGCGAGTATTTTGGCCGTAATGCTTTTTTAGCGGAAAGAGGGGGGCTTGATCATGGAGCTGGCGCTGACTTGTTGCGAGCGGCGAATCGACCATTGGGTTTCAAGGGATCATATTTCATATTGAGAGAAGGTAGCTTCGCGCCGACATCCTTCTGCCATGCATGCAACGCTTGCAGAAGTGCGTTAGCACGGGCAGGTTCGGAATCAATTAAGTTGGATTGCTCGCCGACGTCGTTTGCCAGATTGAACAATTCCAGTCGCTCACTCTCAAACGTCCAGATGAGTTTCCAATTGCCTTGCCGAATCGCAGCTGCCGGTGCTCCTCCCTGATTACCATAATGCGGATAATGCCAGAACAGCGGACGCTCAGGCAGCTCTTCGCCATGAAAAATTGGCACAAGACTTAATCCATCGAGCTGTTGTTCGGTCGCCTCTCTTGAGCTGGCGACTTCGAGCAAGGTCGGAAAAATGTCTGGGCTACTGATGGGAGTGCTAACCACACGACCAGGTTTAATCACCGATGGCCATCGAACGAGAAACGGCTCGCGTATACCTCCCTCGTACATCCAACCTTTGCCACCTCGCAGCGGTAAATTGGAAGTTGGCCAACCTTCGCTAGTCGAAAGGCCGCCGTTGTCGCTTGTGAAGAACACGAGCGTATTTTCGCGCAGACCAAGCTCATCGAGTTTATTGAGTACTTTGCCTACAGCGAGGTCCATCGCTTCAACCATGCCGGCGTATACTGCATGATCTTGATTTAGCCGTACGTCACGCGTGTCTTCAGTTCCCCATTGTGATTTGAGCCCAAGTCGATTTCGCTTTTCCTCGTACTTGATCCGCAAATCTTCGCGAGCCATCAACGGTGTATGAACGGAATAAAAAGCAAAGTACGCAAAGAAGGGCCGATCCCTGTTTGCCTCGATAAAATTAGCCGTCTCTGTTGCTAATCGGTCAGGCAAATGTTCTCCGTCGGGGCCGTCGGTCAGGCGAGGATTTCCGTACGGTGAAAAGTACTTGTTGCCTCCGTAGGGGCCGCCGCGATCGTGTCCACCCTTGTTGATTTCAAACCCTTGATTCTCTGGCCAGTATCCTTCGGGGCCAAGATGCCACTTGCCTGCGAAGAACGTTGCGTAACCTGCTCTTTGCATGGCTTTGGCGAGCGTCGGCGCCTCCAGTGAGAGGCGATCGGTATACGGAGCGGGCAGCATTTTTGTGTTGCGATTCCATTCTTCTGGTCTCATCGGCGCACCGATGTAGTCGGTGATACCTAATCGTTGCGGCCATTGCCCAGTCATCAGACTTGCTCGGGTTGGCGAACAAACGGGGCACGAGGCATAGGCATCGGAAAACAATGCTCCTTCTTTAGCCAATCGATCGAGATTGGGAGTTTCGTAGAATGTACTTCCATAGCAACCAAGATCACGTTGGCCCAGGTCATCCGCCAAAATGAAAACGATGTTCGGTTTTGCAAGCGACTCCGGCGCTTCTGCCGCCCCGCCATTGGCACCTGAAGGGAACAGCAAGACAAAAATAATAGGCAATCGGTGTTTCATAGTGCTGCAATTACGGCATCGAGGGGCGTACGGGCAAACTACCATCTTCGGACCGAGGATAGACTGCATCATGATTCGCCAACGCTTCCATCAAGCTTTGCATCATTCGCGCGAGCTGGTGCGGCTTCTTGGTTGCTAGGTCGTTCTGTTCAAAGGGATCTACTCCCAGATTGAAAAGCTGGTAGTGAGAACCTTCTGAAACAGCTGACGGAAAGTAGTGATAAATAACTTTCCAATCACCATCGCGATAGACTGTGAAGTAATCGGTTCGATGGGGTGCATGCGGATAGTGCATGAGAAAAGTCTGGCTTCGATCGGCATCTGGTTTTCCTGACAGAAGTGTATCAAGCCATAATCCATCCACGCGATGCCCAGCGGGTTGCTCGATTCCAACCAGCTTCAAAATCGTTGGAAACAAATCGCATACAGAAGCCAACTGAGACTGAATAGCGCCTGCGGATATCGGCAACTTTTTCTGATTCGATTGACCGGGTCGCGAGCCAGCCCAGGCAGCGATGAATGGCACTCGCATTCCACCCTCGTAGTGAGCCCCTTTCTTTCCTCGAAGCGGTGCGGCGCAGGCAACATCATGTTGATTGCCGAGCGGCGCATCGCTCCCGTTGTCTCCAAGAAAGAGCACAAGCGTATTGTCTGCAACACCCAACGTTTCGAGATGATTGAGAACGTCACCAAGCGACTTGTCCATGCCTTCGATCAGCGTCGCATAGGCTTGGGCTTGCGGTGGCTTTCCGGTGGCCCTGTAGTTTTCGGAAAATCGTGGATCGGCGTTAAAAGGTGCGTGGACGGCATATTGAGGGAAGTAAAGAAAAAAAGGTTTCTTCGCTTGCACCGCTTCCGATACCTTCTCGTTGGCCTCGATCGTCAGGGCCTCGGTAAGGAATGTATGCGACCCATGGTATTTGTCCAAATCCGGTACGGCTTTGCCGTCGCGTTTGCCGTTGAGACCATAGTTCTGTTCGGCAAAATAGCTTCCGGGCTGGCCGATCGATGTGCCGCCGATGTTGACGTCGAAGCCGAGATTGAGCGGGTTTGTTCCTTCGCTTCCATTCGGACCGAAATGCCCTTTGCCGACGTGGATGGTTCGATAGCCGTGTGATTGCAGCAATCGGGCGAGCGTGACACTGTTCTTTTTTAGCCCTAGCCAATTCCATTCGGGTGGGCCTTTGGGCCCGGCATTATTCGTATCTGGATTGATCCAATTCGTAGTGCGATGCCGGGCCGCATTCTGCCCAGTCATGAGCGAGATTCGTGTCGGTGAACATACGCTCATGGCGCAAAAATTGTTGAATCGGATACCGCGTTCTGCGAGCCGCTCCATGTTAGGCGTCCGGTAGTAGTCGTTCAGTGGATAGCGTTTTGGCTGGCCGATTGAATCGGTCAGAAATGCAACCGACGTATCCATAACACCCATGTCGTCTACGAGCATGACGACAATGTTCGGAGGTGGGTCCACGGCCAAGATGATGGATTTGGGACACGCTATTGCAAGTGAAATCAAGACCAATGCGGCTCTTGTCACCAAGACCATGGCTTTCATGAATACAGTTAACATCATGATATAGCGACTCATGGTTCTGTCAAAA
>JANLUJ010000676.1:0-1507 GCA_031363425.1 Pirellula sp. | reverse complement strand
CGCAGAGGCATCTGCGACGGGTGATTAAACAGCCAGCGTACAGAAAACGGGAGAGCGTGCGATGAAGGTTTTTACCACGGGCCAGGTCGCTAAGATCTGTAAGGTGGCCCCCCGCACCGTCAGTAAATGGTTCGACTCGGGTCGGCTGAAGGGATACCGCATCCCCGGTTCACAAGACCGCCGCATTCCCCGAGAGTATCTAATCAAGTTTCTCAAAGAGCATGGAATGCCTCTGGGAGACTTGGAAGATGAGGCCATGGCCAAAGTCCTGATCGTTGCGCAAGATCAGGTCTTGATCGAAAACTTGAAGCGAGAGCTCCCGCAAGAACGAAGCTTCAAGGTATCGGTTGCTGCAAGCGGTTTCGAGGCAGGAATTCAAGCCGAAAGTTTTCACCCAGATTGCATGATTGTTGACTTCTCAGTCGGCAAGTTAGAAGCATTGCAAATCTGCCAAAACCTACGCAAGAATGCGGATTTCACCGAGATCATTCTTATTGCATTGCTGCCAGATGATGGCAACACAATGAGCTTCGATCGCTCAAGTATCAACGAGACTTTCAAAAAGCCATTTGATGCACGTCTTTTGGCTGAAAGACTTCGAACGCTGATCGGGGCTAAAAAGGAATTGGTCTAATCCACCAAAGAACCTTTATTCCGAATCGAAACAAACCTTCGCTGGCAAAATCAGCGAAGGTTTTTTCGTTTATTACGCGACGGTCAACTGCGTTCATTCGCGTGGCACCTACTGAGATCTGGCATCGTTAATCCTATAGCATCGTCTGACCGGTTGCCGATAACAACTACATTATGATGTCGCTAAAGAAACGCTATGTGGTTATCGCGGGAATCCTCGGGGGCTTTGCTATCGCCTTCCACGACTCCGCGGTCGAAGTTTGGCAGAAACTGCAAACACATCTTGTTGCACCATTTGGTGAATCCGCAAATGCGCGCGCAGAACCAACCAGTCCAATTCGAACTCCGGGTCAAGTATCTGACTTCTCGTCCAATCGGTTGGTTTCCAATTCCTCGATTAGCGAGCATTTTCGTTCAAGCAATTTAGAGGCGGAAACCTCATACGCTGCAGGATCAGTTCCAAAAACTTCGCCACCGTGGCCAGTGGCGTCAAGCAGCCCGCAGGCAACTCGAATCACTGGTCCCAATCAATTACCGACAGTTCGCATTGCTTCCTTCAGCCTTGAGGGTTTTGGAGAATCCAAGCTAAAGAAAGCCGCGGTGGTCGAAACCGTCGCTCGCATGATTCGGCAATTTGACGTAATCGCTTTGCAGCATATTCAGTCCAAGCAACAAAACATACTGCCCGAGTTGCTCGACAAAGTCAATCAAAGCGATCGACGCTACGATTACTGTATCGGCCCCCGCGTCGGATCTGCAAGCAATCAACAGCAGTACGCGATTTTGTTCGATACCGATCGATTGGAAACGTAAAGGCCTTGTCCGGTGGAACCGCTTTGCATCGGAACCAACCAACGAGCGGATCGAATTCGAT
>JANLUJ010000653.1:0-1632 GCA_031363425.1 Pirellula sp. | reverse complement strand
CACAAGGGATTTTGGTTCCCTTATTCTAGGTTCGAGCCCTAGCGGGGTAGCTTACTAACAACTCCAGCCCGGTTCCTGCCGGGCTTTTTTTTGTCCATATCCGAACGTCATCATGCCAGAAATTCAGGCTTTTCGAGGTCTCCGTTACAATTTAGCCCAGGTCGGTTCACTCTCAACCTGCATCGCGCCCCCGTATGATGTAGTAGACTCCCAACTTCAGGACCATCTCTACGGTCTATCTCCGTTTAATTTTTTGCGTTTGGAGCTGAACCGACGTGAAGAACAGGACTTAGACGAAAACGCGATCTACCAAAGAGCGGCACGAATATACAGATCCTGGCGCAGCGAAGGCATCTTGCAGACCGAACCCGATCCTGCAATCTACGTCTATCATCAAGAGTTTGAAATGGCGGGAAAGAGGCTAAACCGCAGGGGGTTTATGGCTAGAGTTCGCCTCCAGCGGTTCGGCGAGGGAAACATCTACCCACATGAGCAGACCCATGCCAAGGCAAAAGACGACCGATTGCGATTGACTCGTGCGACGCAAGCAAATTTGTCACAAATTTTTGGTCTCTATCCAGACCCTGAAAACGAAATTCAAGACCTTTTGGAAAAGAAGATTGCGGGCGTTCATGGGATCGAGGCAACCGATCATTTAGGCGTGGTTCATCGAATGTGGCCGGTCAGCGATGTCAAAACGATTCAGCAGGTCATGGCATTGATCAGCGACAAAGACATGTTCGTTGCCGACGGGCACCATCGTTACGAAACAGCTTGTAACTATCGCGATGAATTGAGCTCGCAGTCGACGTTGCCTGATGCACATCCCGCCAACTACGTATTGACAATGCTGGTCAGCATGAGCGACCCTGGGCTAGTAGTTCTACCAACGCATCGACTCCTGAGTGGAGTTCCTAAAATGACCACCGATCAGTTGCATGAAAAACTGTCTCATTGCTTCGACTGCGAGATCGTGGGTACTGGCCCTGAGAGTGCCGGCTCCGTTTGGGCGGAAATGGATCGTTTGGACGAACAACTCATCATGGCAATTTATTCCAAGGCATCCAACGAATGGACTCGTATCTCCGCAAGGCAAGAAGCAGCTGATCGCATGGCGGCGATTGCGTCAGAACACTCGGGCGACTGGCAAGGGCTCGGCGTGGCAGTATTGCACCGATTGGTATTTGAAGAACTCCTCGGACTAAAAGAGATGCCAAAGCCCACCTATGTACACTTGGTTCAAGAAGTCATAGATGGACTCAACGGCAGACTCGAGGGCAAGCTCGATTATCCATTGGCCGCGATGGTGATGCCGGCAACAATCGAGCACATTCGGGCAGTGTCACTACATCAAGAACGAATGCCCGCCAAAAGCACCTATTTCTATCCCAAACTAGTATCAGGATTGGTCGTGCATCCGCTCGCCTAACCAATGACGAAGCAGGCAGCTGAGGATCGTTGGCCTCTTGCGAATTTGCGGTTGTTTTTCGTTGCCGATTTTTTCAGGCTTGGAGGCGAGCCCGCAGCTCCGCTCCTGCCGAAGTACTTCTTGAATCGCCATACCAAGTCTACCCACATGCGACCGTCGATTCCAATTCGCTTCAAGATCGGATCTAGTTCCTGGGGTATGTC
>JANLUJ010000647.1:0-2533 GCA_031363425.1 Pirellula sp. | reverse complement strand
CAACTCGATCTTAGGCAAAAAAATGAAAGTGAAAAAAATAGTGATGGCTTTTTGGGTTGGTGGAACCACTATTTGATCGCAATCAAGTATCCAATAATAGCACCAACTAGTAGAGCTGGCGGCAGCAGAATAGCAACAGTGAGTCCAATAACCATGCCTTTATTGGAGGTGTAAAGGCTCTTCGCGGGAGTGTTTTGAATGATTGTTGCTAAAGAATCTCCGATGCTATTTGGAATACTGCGTGAATCCGAAAAGAGTTGGTTTTCCAAAGCACTTTTTTGCGATGGATTCGAGTCATTGGAGTGAATGGAAGCTTCAAGGGCAGCCTCATCTTGGCTGCTCAGCGAATCCGAATCCAGAGAAGGGGGAGGCGGTGATGACCAAGGTCCGCGCGACATCCTGGGTTGCGTTATTTGGGTGGAGTCCACGGCCCATGGTTCCAGTCTTGCCGCAACCTCCGCACATGTTTGAATCCTTTTGGTGGGATCCTTGTCCATCATTTCGGCAATGATATCTACAAATTCTTCGCTAATGTTTTCGGCAAATCGACGCGGATGAAAAGGGGTTTCCTCCAAATGTCGACGCACCTTGTGTTGCGTATCTCCTCCTGGAAATGGAACCTTGCCACAGACGGTGTAGTAAAGAGTGCAACCAAGGGAATAAACATCGCTTACGGGGCCCACCAAAAGCGGCGTTCGAATCTGTTCGGGGGAAAGATAGTCAGCCGTGCCAACTATTTTGCCCGCTCGCGGGTCATCGACAAGATTGGCCGTGAAAGCGGCGAGCCCTACGTCGGAAACCTTTGCCATTCCATCGGGTGTTACCAGTATGTTCCCTGGCTTGACGTCTCGATGGACCATCCCTTGCTGATGCGCATACTCTAGTCCGTAGGCTGCCTGCATAATAATGCTCGCCGCTTGCTCTTGCGGAAGGGGCCCCTTTGCTTTGATCAAACGTCGCAAGTCCATTCCAGGAACGTATTCTGTAACCAAGTAATGAGTCGTACCGTCTTGTCCGGCATCGTAGGCGCGAACGAGGTAAGTGCAGTCTAGTTTCGCTTGAAGTCGAATCTCACGAGCGAAGCCGTCGAGGGTTTGTGGAGTCACTCGGCCAAATGGAAGTGTCTTTACGGCGCACTCACGACCCATTACCTTATGGATTGCCTTGAAGACGTGCCCCATGCCTCCTTGTCCAATGAATTCTGTAATAATGTAAGGTCCCAGCGTCAGTTTCACCCGCCCATGGCCAAGTTGCTCTGCCTGGTATTCGGTCAATGCCCCTTGCTCAATCAATATTGCGCGTAGTAACCTGTCCTCGACTTCTGATAGGATTGGCTGCGGCTCCGTTGCGCAACGGAATCGGAGTAATCGCATGCAGTATTCCCATTGTGAGTCAGCGATCAATCCACTTGCTTGTGCCGTTCTGCGAAATTTCGATTCCAACTATCTTTGCCTTCCAAAACGCTTTGCATTCGAATTACCAAGCTGATAAGCTTGATTCTAACATTTCTAACGGCAAGTCACATGCTATGGAAAAGCTGAATATGCTTGCGCTACCACATCTTCGACGGTTTTCCTGGTGTGCTTTTCTGCTTGGATTCGTTCTGGCCCAAGGCTGCGGCCCGCGTAACATCAAATCCCCGATCAAGAGTCCACCTCCGACTTCGCAACGCGATGCGAGCGATGCTTTTTTTGAGAGCGTGGCAATTCCGAGAATCGTACTACAACTGACGGAAAATCAACAGCAGAAGCTAACCCAAGAGGCACGGCAGTACGTGCGGTGTACGTTGATACTGGATGACGTTAAGACATTTGTGGACGTCGGATTGAAACTGAAGGGTGCTGCAGGCAGCTTTCAAGGCCTATCGGAAAAACCCGCCTTCACAATCAACGTCAATAAATACAACAAGCAACAATCACTGTACCAATTGGAAAAATTTCACTTGAACAACTCCGTTCAAGACGAACTTTACACGAACGAATGGTTGTGCTCGTCAATCTGTCGCGACGCGGGAATTCCTGCCCCTCGAGTCACGCACGCACGAGTGTGGCTTAATAACCGCGATTTGGGGTTGTACGTATTAAAAGAGGGATTTGATCACCACTTTTTGAAACGACACTTCCTCGACCCGAACGGCAACCTCTACGATGGTGGTTTCTGCCAAGACATTGACTGCGAGTTGGAAAGGGACGCAGGAAAAGGCGCGAGTGACTTGAGCGATCTACGCGAACTAAACGACGCGTGTTTGGAGGTTGACCCAGAGAAAAGGCGCACAAGGATGGAACAGCGGCTTGACGTCGAGAGTTTCGTGAGTTTCTTGGCATTTGAAATGATGGCATGCCATTGGGATGGGTACGTTGCCAATCGCAATAACTTTCGCGTCTATTTTCCGCCGGATACGAACCGTGCACAATTCTTGCCACACGGGATGGATCAGATGTTCCAAGACCCGGGATTCCAAACCTTTGGCAACACCCCCGCCATCGTTGCAAGTGCCTTTCGAAGCAACGATGATTGGAATGCGCTGTTTAGA
>JANLUJ010000589.1:0-3731 GCA_031363425.1 Pirellula sp. | reverse complement strand
CATTTCGCATCCGGTCGAGGCGATAAACGGACAAAACGCAGCAGCTGCGACCCCAGAAACATTTCGCAACATGGCAATATCATCGGGATGATTTTTGAATTCATAATCACCCACCAACGCACCGTAAGGGATACCGCCCGGCATGCCGAATTCATTCTCATAGATTTTCTTGTAAAGTTGACTTTGGTCAAATTCGACTGCGTCCGCAAGGTCCTTGTGAAGTTCTCGTTTCTTTACATTCAGCACTCGCAGTTTAAGTTGAGTCCCGGTCTCCGAGTTCGAAACCAAGTACTGGAGCCCCCGCCATGAACCTTCCAATTTTTGGAATCCAGGATCATGCATAATTTTTGCGAGTTGCTTGGACACCAAATCGTCGATCCCGTTGATCGCTTTAGTAATTGATTTGGAAATGTTCTTGTCAAAAACAACAGTCCCTTTTAACGCTTCTTCCGCAAACTTACGTAGCAGAGCTTCTGCGTGAGGCTTCTCCGTTTGCTTAGTAGCCTTGATAGCTGCCTCAAGAAATCCTACTTTGGATTCCGTTGTTGTTTCGATGCCGGCGCCTGATTGCTTTTCGGTCTCTGCCATGTAAATTTCCTAACCCTAGCTACTCGAATCCAAAGGTAAATTTAAGAGGAACGGAAAGGGAACACCCTTTCCATATCAGCTATCGCATTCCAATATCGCATTCCAAATTAGCCAACGCAAAAACTATTCAGACGGCTGTTCTTTTCCAATCCCAAGCTCACCAGCCAGTGTTTTCACATTTTCCGTGTTCTTCAGAACTTCCTCCAATATCGCGTCGAGATTAGAGCTAACATCCGCCTTGGTTAGGAGTTCACTAAGCTGTGCCCGTGTTTCGAGCAGTTTTTTGAGTGCGGGAACCTGACTCGCAACCTTGGCCGGATCGAAATCCTTCATCGATTCAAAAGCTAAATTCACCTTCATGGTTGACCCATCACCCTTGAGGGTGTTTTCAACTTCCATCCCAACGCCAGGCGTCAGCGACTTCATAACATCGTTGATGTTATCGCGGTCAATATTTACAAATTTTCGATCTTTCAGATCTTTGAGTTTTACCGCCTCGTATTCTCCCTTGTCGTTGATCTTCATCGGAGATCCGGAAAAATCGCCGACGACTCCCATCAAGAATGGCAGTTCTCTTTTCTCAGTAGCATCGCCGATATCCACATCGTAGGTGATATGGACTCTGGGCTTTCGAACGCGACTCAATTTGTCATGAACTGAACTCATAGACTCCTCGGATCATTCAAAGTTTGGTCAAACCAGGCATGGTAGAAAAGTGCTACCAAAGTGGCAATAAACATAACCGCGAGCAGTGAAATCTGCAAGCTTATTCAGTATCTTCCACACTTTTTTCAATAATTCCCATTCGGCGAAAAACTTCTGCTCGCACAGTCGGATCCTGAACAAGATCGTTTAGCAACTCAGGTAGAGGCATTTTCCCCCAACGTACCGCCTGTTCTAAAGTGTACGACAACGGGGAATGGGGTTCTGTCCTTCGGAAGTAACCAGCGACCTTAAGAAGTTGACTGAGTGCCTCCTCTCGGGTTTGTAGGCTTCCGGATTTGGTTTTCCCGGGCTCGTCGTTAGTACGATCCGAATCATTCGCATCGCTATCGTTCGACCCATCGGAAGAATCATCCGATTGCTCCGACGCATCGCTCGCAGCGAGTTTGTCGTTTGTGAGTTCCTTAAACCACTCCTGTATCGTCTTGAGTTCGGAAAGCACTCGACCAAAACCAAAGCCGGCCTTTCCTGACTGGTTTCCTAATGCTTGATCTAGTCGTTCAGCGTTTGCGATAGATTTTTCCATGCCCGACAAGAACTCTCGCAAATCATCCTCGTCTGATTGCTCTATCTCTTTCTCAATGTCTTCGTAGGTCAACAGTCCTGATTCCAAGAGTTCATCCCTTTGGTCTGGCGGCAACCCTTCTAAATGCCGAGCAATCAACTTGGCCCGAAAACAAACCGATGAATCGCGTGCAAGGGGTATTCGCCCCAGTCCATCAATGAGGCTTGACGATTGATTCAATTTGTCTAGAAACGCCAATGCGTAAACCGATTCTTCAGGTGAATGAGGTAGGAGTTCCTTTCCATAAGCTTCAACCAGTCCTGCACTCACTTCCAAAGCTTCGCTCAAGCCGTGAAATCCATAAGACCTTGCCATCGACTCGATCAGCCAAGCTAGAACCCGAGTATCTTTCGATTTGGATTCCAATATCTCGCAGCACTGAGTCGCGATAGCCGGCCAACCCGGATCTTTCTTCGGATCGTTCGACCGCCCGGCCGAATCTTTGATGACATCCTTCCTGATCGCAGGCGCAAGCAACTCCAACTCGGCCTTCGCTTTTTCAATCTTTCGGGCGATATCGGCAGCAAACTGCACCAAACCGAATGCAGCCTCCAGGTCAAGGTTTTCGCTCGTTTCCTTACATAAACCACATGGCAGTTCTTCAGAAATGGGAGCTAAGAGCTTTTCCAAATTCAATATCGACATCCATCAACCCCTTAGTCATGCAAATCCATACGTCGCATCTCACCGGCGAGACTCTCGAGAATCTTTGCGTGCAACCGGCTTGCCCATGATTTGCTAATCCCCAATACATTGCCGGCATCCTGAAGTGTATACCCCTCGAAATAAACCAAGTTAATCAGTTGGCTTTCCGGCGGTGGCAATTTTTTCACCAATTGCCGTAGCTTGTCACTGACCTCATGGTGCATGACTTGCATTGGCGCGCTTTCCTGGGGATCCTCGGCCAATGCCAAACTATCTACTTCGGACTCCACGCCGCTGGCCAAATAGACCATCGCAAGCTGTTCAGTCGTTCTAGCAAACCACTCCTGATTGTGCTCCGGGGAATGGGTCTGTCCAGTGTTTTTATCCTTCTCGGACTCCAAAATCTGGTTCGCCATACTCTCGTAACGGATGCGACGGTAACGTGCCCTACTCGTCCAAGTCATCTTGGCCAGCCCATCGTAGATGGCGCCGCGAATTCGATAATAAGCAAATGTACTGAATTGGTTTCCAAGCTCGGGCTCAAAGTCGCGAGCAGCCTCCGCCAATCCAAGTTCGCCATAAGCGATTAGATCTTCTACATCTACTTTTATCGGAACATTGCGATAAATCCGAAACGCTAACGAACGGACCAAGGCGCGCCCCTCCGCGATTAACTCAGACGTCGCGGACGAAGCTTCAGGACTCACAATTAAGAAATTCCATTCAATTGTTCTTGGAATTCAACCATGCGTTGACGCGACGCCGGATCGCTACAGAGCGTTCGCGCAATCGTCGTGCACATGGAGTGTAATGCATCCCCGGTCCGAAACGTAGGTCCCAATCGATTTATCAGAAATGCTTTTACCATCGCGACGACAAGCTCTTCGAATGGCATTGGACCATTCTTGGAGCCAGTCACAACTTCTCGCAATGAGATCCATTCTTGCTCACTTAACGCCCGCTTCTTCTGCGACAACGTCGATTCCAAAAGTTGACTTAGCAGTTTCGAACTGGTCTCCTCGGAGGACAAAACCCTCGATATCGATCCATCTGCATTGAGGCTGTTCTCCGGCATTTCTACTCCTTCGACTCTTGTCGATCTTTTATTTTGTGCTGGTCATTGTTTTGTCCTTGGAAAGCCAGCCAAAAAGCCGATTACTGTCATCGGACGAAATGAGCGCGTCGCCATCGCCACTAAACGCCAAACTCG
>JANLUJ010000578.1:0-1994 GCA_031363425.1 Pirellula sp. | reverse complement strand
CCCCGCCCCCCCCCCCCCCGCCCCCGCCCACTCCCCGCCGCCCCCCCTGCGCCGCTCCCGATACCCGCGCGCCGGCATGACGGGTTACTGGGATCGCTTTCCCATCGGTGCTCAAAGCAACATCGATCTCCTCGCGATGCGTGAAGGTCAGCTTGCCCAAAGGACCTTCCACGTCAACCTTTCGGTCTGCGATTGCCACTTTTACCCCATCTGTGATGGGAATCGGTTTCTTTCCTACGCGGGACATTTTTCTTGTTGCTCACTAACTTGGAATGTAATGCACAAGCAAAAAGCTTGCAGTCTTCCTGAATTAAATTGTATTTTGAGTAGCATGGCCCACTGGGCCGTGTGCATCAACCATCAATCTACTGCTCGGGCCAGGGGCCCAAGCCACTAACTCTACTGCTCGGGCCAGGGGCTCAAGCTACTAACCAACTAGCAAACTTCACAAAGGACTTCGCCACCGAGTTTCTGCTGCCTGGCTTCTCGATCGCTTACCACACCCTTAGACGTGCTAACAATCGAGATTCCTAGTCCGTTTAAAACCGGCTTCAGCTCCTCGCACTTTTTATATATCCGACGGCCAGGTTTACTCACCCGCTTGACGGTTTGAATTACCTTCTCCCCGTTTGGACCGTACTTCAACTCGATGCGGAGCATCTTGGCTGGTACTGCCTCGACTTCGGAATAATCCCAAATGTAGCCCTCTCGCTTCAAAACGTCCGCGACGCCAACGCGAAAACGCGAAAGGGGTATGTCGACAAACGGCCGTTCAATGCGAACAGCGTTGCGAATCCGGGTAATCATGTCTGAAATTGGGTCACTGATCATAATGTGGATGCCCCCGTAACCTTACCAGCTTGCTTTTCGAACACCAGGAATGAGACCTTTGTCTGCCAATTGCCGAAAACAAATTCGACAAATGCCAAACTTGCGATACACCGCACGTGGGCGACCACACAATTTGCAACGGTTCTCACGGCGAGTCGAAAACTTTGGCTCGCGATTGGCTTTGGCAATTTTGCTTTTGCTGGCCACAGGTGGGTTTTCCGGTAATTCAAGGTAATTGGTAAGTAACTATTTGTGTCAGTCATCGGCCTGAGCCTTGGACTTCGTTTCGCTAACAACATCAATCGGTAGCGCCGTCTTCTTCAGCCCTTAAGCTGTCTTCTTCTTCGGTGCTCGGAATGGCATCCCGAACATCTCAAGCAATCTTCGAGAAACATCGTTGTCTCCAGCCGTAGTCACGATCGCAATATTCATCCCCTGCGGCCGCGCAAATTTATCTGGATTTAACTCTGGGAACACCAACCATTCGGCCAAACCCATCGAGTAATTCCCTTTGCCGTCAAACGCTGTTCGACTGATTCCACGAAAATCGCGTACTCGAGGCAAAACAATGCTGATCAACCGATCAAGAAATTCATACATCTTGTCGCGACGTAGGGTAACCTTGCAGCCAATGGGAACACCCTCTCGTAACTTGAAGCCCGCAATTGAGTTGCGAGCAATCGTTAGAACAGGTCGCTGTCCTGCAATGTCACCCATCGCTTCCGCAGCCAGTTCCAAATACTTCTTATCTTGCATCGCTTCGCCAACTCCCATATTGATGGAGATCTTCTCCAGCCGAGGAATTGAAAAAACGTTCTTGAACCCAAACTCTTGCTGCAAAGCAGGGCGAATGGTTTCCGTGTAATGTAGTTGAAGTCGAGGGGCCATGTTTTTGATGCTTTGAATAAACTCTTTTGTCTTGTTTGCTTACAGGCGTTTAAACGCAATCAGTGCAGTCACAAATCACAATCACTAGCTTGCGCGTCGTGCTATGAATCCTTCTTGGCGTGCAATGCACTTGGTGGGGATACAACTCCGATGGTCGTCCCGCTTTTTTTACTGTAACGCTCCTTCGTTCCATCGGCAAGGAATCGTACGCCCATTCGAGTCGGCTTGCCCGTCGTCGGACAAACGATCACGCCATCCGACAACGCCGGTTGAGC
>JANLUJ010000498.1:0-7906 GCA_031363425.1 Pirellula sp. | reverse complement strand
CGGCCAACATTAAAACCGCAGTGACTCCGGAAGCGTCGTCGTCGGCTCCATTGAAAATCCCATCTCCGGCACTCGGCCTTGAGCCAAGGTGATCTAAATGTGCACTGAACAAGATAGCTTCCTTGGACAACTCGGGATCGGTGCCTTGCAACAGACCAATGACATTTCGCATTGGCGATTCGGAAATGATCGAGGCGGGAATTTCGATTTCGACGGAAGTTGCGGAAAGCGATTCGTCGGGAACCAATAGTACAGGGATCGCAAAGCGTGATCGCGGAGATTCAGACCGAGGCTTTTCTTGCGACTCGCGAGCCAATCCGATCAGTTCGCTATCGGCTTCAATACCTAACAAAAGAGCCTGCGCGCCAGCATCTTTCAACGTACTTGTCATGCGAACCACTTGCGAGAGAATACGTGGCCCCCGGGCGTTGCCGGTCATCTTTCCAGCGACGACGCCATCCAAACCACTGGTCGGTAGTTCGCTCGCCAAGTCAATTTGTTTTACGCCACCGGAGTATGAGAATATCTCGGTGCCGGCAGCTAGAAGCCCTAAGTGAGCGATGGGTTGGGACTCGGAGTTTCTCAGTTTCACGGGTGCGCTCGGGGTCTTTACCAACTGTTTCATCGTCACGTGAAAAAAGTCCGCATCAGCAAGGCTGCCATCCAAGCCGGCACCGCGAAATCGAGATGCCACGTACCTCGCCGCAATGTTGAACTCAGCAGAACCGGTAGCTCGGCCAGCCAGCTCATCGCTTGCCAAAAATGATATCGTGGCAGTTACTCGCCCTTCGGTGATTTCATCGAGTCCCGGTTTGAGAGCAATCGCGGCGGCCTCTTGCCTGCCAAAGACGGTAGTAGGCGATCCAATCAAAAAGACCAATCCGACGGATAGTATTTGGCAAACCTTACGGACCATGAATGGTGTATTCCTTCTGAGGCTAATGACAGTAGTTTTGCTACCGTAGCGTGGCCCCCTGGGCCGCACGGCACACGGCCCAGGGGGCCATGCTACGGGTAGATTCCAGCCTGCCAATCGCTAAGCGCACTGCAAACAGCCAGAGAATCACTTGTTGCCAGTATACCTAATTTGGCGCCGGCTGGACGCGCGATCTTCCGGTTAATGCACGCTACCGAATTCAAGCTGTGACACAGCACGCCGTGGCCTCCGGCTCGTGGTAAAACGATTTTTTTAAAACCCATTGACTACCGATGTAGTCTTGGCTAGCATGTCTACATGTGTAGTCAGGGTGGTCGCGTTATTAGGAAAGCAAACACGTGGGGGTGAGCGGAATGTCGCCAAAGGCAAAGACGCTAGGCAAAGCGGAGTTGGAGCTGCTTCAGTATATCGACGAGTGCTATCCGGTAACCGTTCGGGAAGTAGCCGATCATTGGGAAAAAAAGCTAGGTCTGGCGCGAACGACGGTATTGACCATGATGGATCGGCTCAAGGAAAAGGGTTTCTTGACTCGCAAAAAGGTCGACGGCGTTTTTCACTACAGTCCGAAACGCTCGGCGTCGAGCGTTCTCGAAAGTTTAGTGAAGGATTTCGTGCAAGGGGTACTCGGGGGATCGCTGGCACCTTTTGCGGCCTACTTGAATGACGCAAAGGACCTCGATCCAGCGGAAGTTGCCAAGTTGAAGAAGATCGTTCGTGAATTGGATAGCAACCAAACAGAAAAGGATCATTCCAAATGACATCGTACGCACAATGGACTCAATGGCTTTGCGAAGCCTGGCTTTCTTCGATAGTGCGAGCCATAACGGTTGGTGGCGTTGCGATTGGATTGTTTTGGATCATAGACCGATGCTGTCGATCGCTCAGTGCCATGCAGCGGTCTTGGTTGTGGAGGCTGCTTTACATCAAACTCGCGTTGCTACTCGTATGCTCGAGCACCTTTCTCGCCATCCCCGTCACGGGTCCAATGGTCAATCTTTCTACGTCGATTCCTGCGTACAATCACGACTCAATTTTGGGGGAGATGCCCAATGTGGAACGGCACTCTGTGCCGTCGTTATCGACAACTAGTGGCGTTTCAAACTTGGTAGGGACCCCGGCAAATCACGGCGCAGCACGATTTGCAGGGATCCAATGGGGTTCGGTGCAATCAGGCTTGATGATTGCTTGGACCGTTGGCGTTTTGATTTTGATTGGTCACACTATGACGCGGTATTTTGGATTGATTCGATGGTTGCGCAGGTCGGTAGTTCCGACGGATGCGGCGACAGAGTCGTTGTTTCGTTCGGTAGCAAGGGACCTTCGAATTGCAGCTGCTCCAAGGCTGCGTTTGGTGAAACTTGATTGTAGCCCGTGTTTACTTTGGGACCGGCGAGCCTACGTTGTGTTGCCAGCTGATTTTATGAAGCGGCATGGAAACGACGCATGTCGAATGGCGATGGCTCATGAGCTAGGGCACTTTGTTCGTCGCGATTTGCAATGGAATGCATTGGTTTCGCTCGTATCCACTTGGTTGTTTTTCTTTCCTCTCGTTTGGTTGATGAATCGCCGGTATCGCATGGCTTTAGAAATGGCTTGCGATGCGTACACGATCGATCGAGCTCATGTCGATCGCCACAGTTATGCAAATTTGCTCGTTGGACTTCTGGATTCAAGAAGCCGATGGGCAGCCTCGACAACGTCTGTCGCAATGGCTGGTTCGGGTTCCTTTCGTTCTCTTTCAACAAGGTTGAATGCTATGAAATTTCAAAAGCAAGGTCACTTTTGGTTACGTCGATTGTCGTTGTGTGCGGCTGGATGTGCAGTCGGTGTTTCGTTGTTGCCGTGGGGTTTTGCAGGCGACGATGAAACTAAGAAAAAGAAAGCATCCAAGTCGAACAAAGGGACGACAACCGTTGAATCGACGATTACTCGCGGTGTGGGCGACTCGTCCAACGAAGTGGAAATTACAACCACCGTAAATGGACAAATCGACGGAAAATCAACCGACGTCATCGGTAAGCGTGGTAGTGGCAGTTCGTCCGGTAGCACTTCCGCCAGTTCAGGGCGGGCCCCGGGGAAACGCACCGAAGGTGAGAATGTCATGATCACGACCAACAGCGTCGATGGCAAAAGAACCATGTTGGTCAACGTTGCCTCGAAGGACCATACGATCCTGATCCGAGAGGGCAACGGAGTCTTCCAAGTTGATATCGATGACCTAACACGCGAAAACTCGGAACCAAAGGGGTACGTCGCGAAGAGTCGCATCGAATTTGTAGAAAAGTATCCCGAAGTGTTCGCGAGAATCAAGAAGTATCTTGAGGAGCGTGAACCACAAGCACCAGTAGCGCCAGTACGCCCAGTAGCGCCAAAGCTGCCGAAGCCGGGAAAGCAGTACCGTACAAGCGATGCGGTGAGCGAGGTTGTCAGCGAGGTTCGGTCGGTAGAAGGCCTTCCATTGTCCAGGTCGGTCCTAGGCGTTCCTCTTTCCCCGTCCGTTCCCACAGGTGCTGCTGTGCCTGCTGTGCCTGCTATGCCTGCTATGCCTGCGAAGGCTGTTACCGGTGTTCCGCTAGCGCCCGCTATCCCGGCCCTACCTGCTGCTCCGGCTGTGCCAGCGATCAAAGGTGTGATCGAAGCGCTTGAAAAGATTCGTTTGGAGTCGGCTGGAAATGCCGAAATCGAACGGCTTATTGAAAGCATCAAGGAAAAGCTTGACGACAGGGAATGACAGCGATAACAGCATGGCCCCCTGGGCCATGTGAAACACGTGGCGGACGCTGCTAGCGTCCGCGTGTTGCGTTTAGGGTTGGATTTAGAAATACCGCAGGCTTGCCCTACTGGCTTGTTCTGCTTTCAAACTAAACAAGGCGACAGCCCCAGCCTTGGAGACTCAGGCCGGAAACAGTTGAGACAACTGTTCTACTCTCAACTGTTTTACTCTTGCTAGCAAAACAATGGCACGAAAGGATCGGATTTTTCGTTACGCTTTACCTAAACCGATTCAATTTCAAGCACCAGCAGTTCCGATACTAGCTGCACAACCCGATTTCATACGATCGACTGGATACTCCGATCCGATCGTGAAAAGCCTTAGTGGAACGGTGGAAGAGATTATTATGTCCGTGTTGCAAAGAACGATTCGAATGTTTGTGTTGGCGGCCTTTGCCGTCGCAGGTCAAGTTGGCTTAGCTCAAGAGGGATACCATCCCTTTTCGGAGCCCATGGCCTTTGATCCAGATTGGCAATTCTTTGCACCTGTCCAAATGCAGGACCTGCAGGATTTGACCGCCCGGCAACGTGCTAATACCGGTTATTACTTGACGTATGATCGGCTAAACATCGGCCTCAACCGATCCGATACGGAAAGTGCAAGTAACAAGATTGACTTCACTTGGGGAAATCGATTCGACTTCGGTTGGATGAACAGCAAGGAGTCCGGATGGATGTTCTCCGCCATCAACGTAAGCGGACCCAATGTGTACAATCAATACGAACAACAACGGCTAAACCAATTTATTGCGGTCGCGACGAATCCGACACTTCAGCCGATTTCGTTTCAAAACGATTTCGCGGAAGAACGCAAGTATATCATTCAGGATAGCGTTAACGTAGGTTCATTTGCCTCGTTCGAAGCGAACAAAGTCTGGCGAATGGAGCCTTACCGATACGGTGGGATTCTCGAGCCAATGGTTGGTTTGCGGTATGCGTTTTTTGGTGATAGTGCGGCCAATGACCGCTACGATACGGGAATTGTCGTAGCCGATCCCATTACGGGCGTGGCACCTCCTCCCCTCGTCGCGGGTAGCGCATTCGAGACCCTTACGAGAGTGCGCAGCCAAACAGATAACAACATGTTGCTTGGTCAGTTTGGGTTTCGTTACACCAAGTTCATCAACCGCTGGACACTTTCCAACGACATGAAGTTTTTCGGAGGGCACGTATACCAAAGTCAAGCGACCAGCACGACGACCAACACAGCGTCGTATGCTGCAGCTCCTGCGGTCGGCGTAGTGGCCCTAACCGACAACCAGCAATTTGGAACGTACGGTGGCAGCCGCAGGGAACGTTCTACGATTGGATTCGATCTACGGGTTGAGGGCTCATACAAAGCAACCAAGTATCTAGATCTTCGAGGTGGCTTTGCAATGATGTACTTTGCACGAGGAATTTGGAGAGACTCGACCGATAACGTGAACCCTGGTCAACCCGGCAATACAGTTATTTCGAGCAATCAAAATCTAGTGATGCCAGCCTTTACCTTCGGTATTGCACTCAACCGGTAGAGCGGGTCTATACGACCGACGCACTTAGCAACTACAATCAACAGAGCAAAGGCGGCTTTCATCAGGCCGCCTTTGCTTTTTTCGTTTTTGTCTCCGAATCAACGAACGAGGGATGGAAACATAACAACAGCGGACAGCTTGCGCTGTTCCGCTACTATGCAGTTCCGCACCATCTACGTTTCATTACTAATTTCGCCTTAGATGATTGATTGCTCATGGCAAGTATGTTTACATTAAAGAATTGGTTCGGCAGTAGTGAATCGGCCCTATCTACAGCCACACAAGGCGATGGGCCTCAAGGTAAACTGCCACTTACCGACGAGATGTTGCGAACTTGGTCTAGCGGCGACCTTTTTGGTTGGACACAAAACGCCGGCATGGGCTGGGACATTCAAAAGATGATGGGGCCCCAGTTCTTGCTGCTCAGCACTCAGGGCGGTATTCGCGGCGAGGACGGACAACCTATTGCTCTTGGTTACCACACAGGTCATTGGGAAGTTGGCTTGATGATGCAGGCGGCTGCTAAGTGGCTCAGCGAGAAGGGCGGCGTTCCATTTGCAGGCTTTGTGAGCGATCCATGCGACGGTCGAACACAGGGTACGGTTGGGATGTTTGATTCGCTGCCGTATCGCAACGACGCTGCCATCGTATTCCGACGGTTGATTCGATCGCTGCCAACACGCCGCGGAGTCCTTGGGATCGCAACTTGCGACAAGGGGCTGCCAGCTATGATGCTGGCATTGGCAGGTAGCTCGCAGTTGCCAAGTGTCATTGTGCCCGGTGGCGTTACGCTGCCAGCCAGGGATGCGGAGGATCTTGGAAAAGTTCAAACGATTGGCGCTCGCTACACGAATGGAATGATCTCATTGGAGGAGGCGGCGGAAGCTGGTTGTCGCGCGTGTGGATCGCCTGGTGGTGGCTGTCAGTTCTTGGGGACGGCTGCCACCAGCCAAGTGATTGCGGAAGCGTTGGGAATGACGGTACCGCATGCGGCACTCGCCCCAAGTGGCCAACCCATATGGATCGAGATGGCCAGGCAGTCGGCGGCCGTTTTGTGGGATCAACACCAACGCAAAGCAACGTTGCATGACGTATTAACAGAGGATTCGTTTTACAACGCGATCGCGGTGCATGCTGCATGCGGTGGCTCTACCAATCTGCTGTTGCACGTACCGGCTGTTGCATTTGCTGCCGGGCTACCCCGTCCTAACCTTGACCTATGGAAGGACATCAATCGGCGGGTAACACGGTTTGTCGACGTACTGCCGAATGGCCCCATGTACCATCCGACGGTTCGATTGTTTTTGGCCGGAGGCGTGCCCGAAATCATGTGGCATTTGCGTGAACTCGGTATTGCGCGTTGTGACGCGAAAACAGTAACCGGACTTACATGGCATGAGATTCTGGACGATTGGGCCAGATCCGACCGACGAATGGCCCTGAGAGAGATGTTGCGTGAGCGGGACGGCGTCGATCCAGATCAAGTCATTATTCCACCGTATCAAGCCAAGCAAATGGGGCTGACGAGCACCATTTGCTTTCCACAGGGGAACATCTGCCCCGATGGTTCGGTTATCAAATCGACGGCCATCGATCCATCGGACATCGATGCCGATGGGACGTATCGAAAGACTGGCCCAGCTCGCGTTTTTACGACCGAAAAAGACGCGGTAGCAGCTGCCAAGGGACAGCATGCTCGGCCACTCAAGGCAGGGGATATTGTGGTCTTGATCGGTCGCGGGCCAATGGGTACTGGGATGGAAGAGACCTATCAGCTCACCAGCGCGTTGAAGCATCTCGACTACGGCAAGCATGTGGCCGTTGTGACCGATGCGAGATTTTCGGGGGTCAGCACCGGGGCTTGCATTGGCCATGTTGGTCCAGAGGCACTTGCGGGCGGCCCAGTGGGTAAGCTTCGCGACGATGATTTGATCCGAATTGAAATCAATCGAGCCACATTGGATGCGACCGTCAACTTCGTTGGCTGTGACGGCCAAGAGTTTTCAAGTGAAACCGGTGCTGCCATTTTGGACGCTCGGCCGCCGCATCCCGATTTACGTGAAGACGAACGCATGCCAAGTGACTCGCGGTTATGGGCGGCACTTCAAAAGGTAAGTGGCGGAACGTGGGGGGGCTGCGTCTATGATGTGGATCGAATCATTGAAGTTCTTGAGGCCGGCGAGAAGGCGCTTGCTGGCACATGATTCTGCTTATCGATAACTACGATAGTTTTGTATACAACCTGGATCGTTATCTGCAACGTTTGGGTCAACGGACGCTGGTCGTTCGAAGCGATGCAATTACTGTCGATGCAGTCAGTCGATTGTCGTTGGATGCGATTGTTATTTCGCCCGGACCCAAGTCACCCGACGAAGCTGGGTGTTCGATGGAGGTGGTACGTCGCATGTCGGAACAGACTCCCATTCTTGGGGTTTGTTTAGGACATCAAGCGATTGGTCAAGCCTTCGGCGGATGCATCGTGCGAGCCGATGCGCCCATGCATGGAAAGAGCAGTATGATTCACCATGATGGCTCCGCCCTATTCGAGGGAATTGCAACTCGCTTCCAAGTTGGGCGATACCATTCCCTGGTTATAGAACCGACCAGCCTACCCGATTCACTTCGAGCCACTGCATGGGCCGATGATGGAACCATCATGGCAGTCCAGCATATACGGTACCGT
>JANLUJ010000474.1:0-3540 GCA_031363425.1 Pirellula sp. | reverse complement strand
TGCTTTGAAACCGAACCGGAACAACTTGCTCACCCTCGCTAGCTGACAACTCCACCTCCAGTGGCGATGTCTCCTCGAGCTCTGTCTCATCCCAATTTCGCAGGTACGTTCCCGCCTCGTCCTGCTTGCGCATCGTACTTGAGAAGAAACGAAAACGACCGCGTTGACCAACTTTTAGCCCTACTTCACGACTCTTGACATCGGTTTGCGTCCCCTCTTCCATGCCTTGCGGTACAACGCACAATGCCTGCAATGGGCGAGCCATACCGGGGATCGATGGCCCTGATGTTTCGATTCCAACATAGTAACTACGTGCGGTGCCACCTCGAATTCGAATGCCTCCCCTTTGTGTTGTCCATGCGTAATACGCGGCACCGCAAGCAACGGCCTGGTCCAAATCCTCGACGCCCCCTAAAACAACAGGCGCTTTACGATCTTCACTCCATGAGGCAAGTGCATCCAGCATGCGATTGCGAAATGAATCGGAGTTGAATACTCCGCCATTGAACAGCAAATGCGTCAGCTTCATCGGAGTTTGCCCTCTCAATCGCAAATGGTCCACTAAGAAAGCTCCAACATGCTTTGTTATTGCCACGTCGGCTTCGAAAGGCAAACCCATCTCTTGAAACCCACTCTCTCCGACTCGAATCGGACGCTCGTCGATACCAACTACCGGAAAGAAGCCATCAATAAGGGTCTCCTCCACCGTTTTCCGGTCCAGATCAATGGTTACAGTTCCTCCGATCAACTTGCTGCCTCTGCCCAATACACTTAAGGGGACCGAAGTGGGAGCCGATTCACCCTTGAGCAATGACTCTTTTGCTAGTCGACAAGAATGCCATAGGGATACCGACTGCCATGCATTCAACTTGGTCCCTTTTTCAGCGAAATGCTTCGAGGCAACGTGCGCCAACGTCAAATCCATGTTGTCGCCACCTATCAGCAAATGATTGCCAACCGCCAAGCGGCTCATATTCAGTTCACCATTCTCAGACTGAATATGAACTAAAGTCAAATCGGTCGTTCCTCCACCCACATCGCATACTAAGAGTACATCGTTTTCTTTCAATGACTTACGCCATCGTTGGCCATGCGCATGAATCCAATTGTACAAGGCTGCTTGCGGTTCCTCTAAAAATAGAAATCCTTCAGGAAATCCAGAAGCAATGGCAGCCTGCCTAGTAAACTCGCGCGCGACCAAATCAAACGAAGCTGGGACGGTCAAAACGATTTGTTGCTGGGCAAATGGAGCATCCGGAAACTCCAGCTGCCACGCGTCCACAAGATGATTCAAGAAGGCAGTCGTTGCAACTATTGGCGAAACCAACACTCCATCCGACTCCCATGGCAAAATGGCTGATTGCCTGTCCACCCTCTTATTGCACAACCAGCTCTTTGCGGCTGCGACCACTCGGTCTGGCTGTTCGCTCGCGATACGCCTAGCGTACTCGCCGACAATCCCCAATCCATTTCGAATCCCTGGCACTTGCATGGCAGGGTTGTCCAACGAATTGGACAAGTACAGAAACGATGGAAGCGAAAGCCGTCTTTCGACAGCCCCTGGCGCTACCAATTGTGGAATTGGCAAGACCGCGACCAAAGCTTCGGTCTCCGCCAGCGGCGCGAAAGCAAGTACCGAATTAGTGGTTCCCAGGTCGATTCCAATACAATACTGAGCAGGCATTTCGTCAAGGCTTTGAAGGAGATAGTAGACCGCACCAAGTGGTGCACCCGCCGATTATTGCGACAAATGCTTCTTGAGCAACTCCCAAGCCAAAATCTCTCGTGATCCAGCGGTCTTTTCAATGATGTTTTGGTGCCGTTTAAGCTCTTCTTCAATCACTGCTCGTTCCAGCATATGCACTCGACTCGCAAGAATGGACAATTCCAGAATGCTGTGCCTTGCGCGGTTCCAACCCCAAAAAGGACGATTGTCTTCCTGCCTGCTCAACGTGCAAGTCGCGACTGCGCGCGGTGTCGAAATATCCCACTGCGCTACGGCCAGCGCGAAATAGCGGCAACCCAAATCCAATACCCAACCGATTTCTGCCTTGAAATGAGACGCAGTCAACCGCTTTAGCTCATCGACTCCAAGGAAATTGTCAACAACATCCGTTTTTTCCCCAACATTGCAAAGCCCAAGAACCGAGGCAGCCATCAAAAGAGGATCATCGACAACGTGAAAAACCGCGCGCGATGACGCACGCAAATTGCTGAATGTCGCCGACGATTGAAAGGGCTTCAGCGTCCATGCACTCAAGCCCTCGTTGACATGAGGGCCTATTGGAGAAACATGCATCGAACCATCTGCGTTCTCGGTCGTCAGAACCCCCTCAATTACCATCGCCTCACACCTTCCACAACGCCAGCAGCCTACCACCTACATCCCAATGGCATTCATTGCTTTAGTGAGCCGCTGGGCGCTAGCCGCGGGTGACGAAACGCAACGCAAATCGAATCAGTAAACCGGCGGCTAGCGCCTCGCCGCTCACAAAGTGATCGCCATTCGTCTAAGCCCACCTCACTACCAACTACCAACTGCACTCTACTTGCCCTTGCCATATAGAAAAGGATTCAAAGTCGGGTCATTGTACATCTTCATCTGCCGATAGGTACGATGCCTTTTTGTTCCAGAGTAAATTTCTCCGAGCAATTCCTCCAGCGATTGGGCTAGATCCTTTTGCTGCAATCTGCAGATAGCCAACCTCATATTCACTTTGTCCGTGTGCTGAATGTCGATGTCCTGTCGATTCAACTGCTCATCGAGATGATAAATTCGCAATGACATGATGGACAGCCTATCCATTGCGCTGCCAGGCGTCTCCGTGTTCAGTTTAGCGCCTTCAATGCTTTGAATCTTTTTCGATTCTAAATCAGCAGTGATCCAGTCATCAATTTTCTCTATCCAGTCATTGCGAGCTTGGTTGAAACGATCGATGTTTCTCTTAACTTCTGCAATCTTGGTATCTGACACGTCACGACTTCTTGCAATATCCTCCTCGTGCCATAGCAAATAATTGAATTGATGCTGTTGGCATGCGATTGCGAATAGCGAGGAAATCTCCTCTCCGTTTGCAAACGGGTTGTCAACCGACTCTCGATGCCAGCGAACTACGCTTTCGACCTGCAACTCAACGATCTTCTTAATGTTTAGCATGGTGTGATCTGTTCTATAATTTGGAGCAAAAAGCCCGAACCATCAATCGCAGAAGGAGGTTGTACTGCTTTCCTATCTCTGTTTTTTTAGGCCACCAACGAGGCACGGAGGCTTTCCCACTTTCTAGTGTTTTCAAAAAAGGGTGGGCCGTTCGCCGTGTTTAGCTTGAAAGCAGAACAATCCAGCAGGACAAGCCTGCGGTATTTCTGAATCCCACCGGCTTGACCGGTGGATCGATTTGGCTTTTTGGCTAGGTAAGGAGGATCAAATGAGACGCGAACTAAGGTCGCAGGATCGATGTCGCCTCGGCCAAAGCAACTTTGGCGTTCATCCAATCGTTCCAAGAATTGGATCCCTCGGGCAACGACCTCAAGATCTGGGAT
>JANLUJ010000344.1:0-3544 GCA_031363425.1 Pirellula sp. | reverse complement strand
GCGCCGGCAAACTAAAACGACCCCTAACGCAACTCATCAGCGACAGCTGGCTCAAGTCAGTGAGCAGTCCGTCGAGTCGCTCTTTAGATCCTATGGATGTCGAGTTCACTCACGAGTATCGCTCATCTCTTTTTCAACTGGCAGCGCGCCGCGTTCAAGCACGCGTCTCCGCCATCACTTGGCAGGCATTTCGCGATACATCGGTCAATTCACAACCGGCCGAAGCCGTTGCCAAGCAATTAGGAATGCCACTTGGAAATTTATATGTCGCTCGCTGTCGCGTTCTCAAGCTTTTGCGAGAGGAAGTGCAAGTTCTCGACGCTAGGCTATCCGGCGATTGGGATCCAAAGCAAGGGAATGGTCTCGAGCACTCGGACTTGCCTTTTGAAATGGGAGGAGAGCGATGAAACGCAAGTCGATTCCTTGTCCCAGTCCTGAAGTTCTTCGCGATTGTCTCGAATCCACGAGCGAACCCAATCCTGCTATTTCAGAACACCTGGTCACTTGTTCGCATTGTCAATCGACTTTGAATTTTGTTGCCGGTCAAGAGACTTGGTGGGATGAAGCTCAACAATTCCTTTCTGAAGAAATTGATCCGATCGCATTGCGAATCAGTTCACGCGTCTGTCCGCTGACATCAACAGAACAGCCAACGACAACCGGTTCTGACGTCCTACTGGCGCATGAGCTTCAGCAATTGCAGAGCCTACTTGACACACCGAGCCATCCGGAACTGCTAGGACGGATCGGTCGATATGAGCTCGAGCAATTGGTTGGCCGAGGGGGGATGGGACTTGTGTTTCGGGCGCATGACACCGAACTGCATCGCGTCGTGGCGGTTAAGACTTTGGCGTTGCACTTGATACCAATCGGCGCCGCGAGAGAACGATTTCTGCGGGAGTCGCGAGCCTGCGCTGCGTTGGCGCATCCACACATTGTTCCGATGTACGACGTTGTACAAGATAGTGCTGTACCCGCGTTGGTGATGCAATACATCGCCGGCCCCACGCTTCACGCTTGGATTCAAGAACGAGGATCGATGGCATGGCAAGATGCGCTGAAGATTGGTAGCCAACTTGCAGATGCTCTTTCCTCGGCGCATGAGCATGGTTTGGTTCACCGCGATATCAAACCAGGAAATGTACTTCTCGAAGCCAACGGTTCTCGAGCCTTGCTCACCGACTTTGGACTGGCGCGAGTCCTCGACGCCGCGACCATGACGCAGAGCGGTATCCTTACCGGGACGCCGGAGTACATGTCACCTGAGCAGGCCAAAGGTGAGTCGGTCGATGAGCGCAGTGATCTCTTTTCGTTGGGCTCGTTGATCTATACGATGTTGGTAGGACACGCCCCCTTTCGTGCGGCTGAACCTATGGCGATCCTTCATCGCGTTTGCCACGCGTCGCAAACGCCACTGCATCGACTCAATAGCGAGATCCCATTGGAAGTTTCGAAGCTTGTGGATCGACTCTTGGCTAAGAATCCACAGCATCGATTTTCATCGGCAGGCGAACTGCGCGAAGCAATGCTCGAACTATTGCGTGCACCTCGCCGGTTGCTTGGCAACGACCGGTCCAAGGTATTGCGTTGGGGAGCAATAGCTGGAATAGCATCTTGCCTGGTCCTTTTCGTCGGACTTTTTGAACCGTTGCATAGGTGGATTGGAGGTTTGGTGGATGGCTTGCCTGCAAAGATGCAAAAAAGCCACGAAGGAATACCTCGATCGGTCGAATTGACTAGGCAGGAAACGGATGCATCGATGTCGAGCCTCAAATCGAAAACAAGCCAGCCAACTAGTGGAGCGAGTTATGGAAACACGGTTGGAATCTTCGACAATTTTCAAGCAATTGATTTCGAACTGGATTCTTTGCACGAGGAGACTCAAAGAGCCCTTCAATTCCTTCAAGGAACTGCTACGGAATTTCAAGAGGTTGTTATCCCGAATGATCCTTTGGACGACGAAGTCGCAAGAATGAAACAAACCATGACACGGCTCGAGTCCGAGCTGTAGACCTCCTCTCACACTTACTTTTTCGGAGACACGTAATGCGATACCCATTCAATCCTATGATGCTCATCATGCTGGTGGCATGTTTGCCAACCGAGAGCCTTGGCCAAACCTCTAGTAGGCCGAGCAAAGGCGGTAGTGGCTATGGTGGATCGGCGGGGGGATATGGTGGCTATGGCGAAGGTGGTGGTGGATATCCTGGCAGTGGTGGTGGTAGCGGAACTCCCGGCGGAATGGGAATGGGCGCTGGATATCCTGGCGGAATGGGAGGATATTCCGAAGGTATGTACGGGTCTCCCGCATCGCTTGCTTTCACGATCGATGGAAAGCCCTTTCAAGCGACACGAGTTTATTCGTTTCAGTACACTTTCCATTCGTTTCGCCCTCAAGAAATCAACTTTGAAGGTAGTTCCGGAGGCTACGGAGGCACTGCACCTGAAAGCGGATATGGAGGCGGTGGATATGGAGGCGGCCCAAAGAATCGTGCTATGAAGGGTGGAATGGGTATGCCAGGCGGCAATTTAGCTGGCAACATTGAAATTCTTTTGAACGCGTACGTTTTCGATGACGAAATCGTCAACGATCGAACGCGGATTGAGTTAGTGGTCCAACAACTCCGGCAGCCAACAGGTTTAGAAAAGTCTGGGGCCGCAGATTCCTACAATGCCATGATGGCAGCAGCGCAACGCAAATCGGAAATGAAGGAGCAGCTAGCTCGGGTAGGTATGGTGGCCTTCTCATCGCTTGCGAAAAAAGGCGATAAAGAAGTCGCAAGAGTGTCTGAATCTGAAATCGACCTTGTCTCCGACATGATCTGTCAATCGATTTGGAAAGAGGATGTAGTCAAAGCGCTCGTCGCTAACAAAGGCCAAGGTGAACTGGCAACAAAAAACGAAAAGCTGTTGAAGCAACTCTTGGCCGAACAATACGACACCCAATTGGCCCGGCAAGAAATGGAAGCCGAATCGATCAAGCAAAGACTGGATCAACTTGTCGATGAATTGAAACGCCGAAAGCTCGCCAAAGACCGAGTCGTCGAGGTGCAGCTCGGGCGAATCATCCTCGATGCCCAAGGCTTGCTCAACAACGAAAAATGATTCATGCAAGTCAGGCTATTGGATAAGTCCAGCGTTCTCGTTAGCACTTCCTGGGCAACTCAGTGAAGCATTACTGGACGGTTAGGGCTTGCCCCAACTGTCCTCAAGGTTGGGCGTACTAACGGTTGGTTGAAGGGGAGGCAAGTACCCCACAACCCAACATTTTCGTTGCCGAAACTGCTTCACAGCATGGCCCCCAGGCCGTGTAACGCTTTGGCCAGGAGCCTCATCGTTACCCACATCACTGTGACTTTGCTCCCCTCGCCCCGCTTCGGGGTGTGGGGCTGGGGGTGAGGGGTATTAACTGTCTTTTGATTGGAGTTTTTGTGCAGGTCGCAGTGTCATACCTTGTTTCAGAGGCCTGAACAAATCGCTGGACCGGAGCCTTGCGAGTTAACGATTCCTGGCCGCCCCCCCCCCCCCCCCCCCCCCCCCCCCC
>JANLUJ010000332.1:0-1255 GCA_031363425.1 Pirellula sp. | reverse complement strand
ACCTTATTGAATCCCATCGCTTCCGCACTAAGAAAATACTTGACTTCGCTGGTTGGATCTTTTTGCCATTTTCGACCGCTCAATCGGTACGTTACGTCGATCTCGTCTCCAAGCTTTAACTCGTCGACAGCATCGCAAGCGTCGTTGGTGAATTCCAGAGGAACGTAATTGGCAAACCGACCATTTTGTTGCTCGAGCACAACGAGCCGCTTTCGAAAGCCTTTTTGGCCAAAGGATTTGGTGTCTTCGATAACATGGACGGTGCCACGGACTTTTGTATTGGACATGGTACGAAGCTAGGTTGAATTGATTTAGTGGTCAGAATTCTTTGATATCCCCAAATTGTATCGAGGAGCAGGCGAAAATGGAATCCTAGCCGTTCGCTACAATTAAGAGCCTAAAGTGATGGACCATCAACGTGTCGGTTGGTAAAACGAAGGAGGCTGATCGCTCCGCGATCGTCAACGTTCTTGCATTCTGCTTCGAAAAGATCGCCGAGTAATCGGCCATAACGGTAAAACAACGGGACACATGGCAGTAAAGTCGGCAGCGGAAAAACCAACTCCAATCGTTCCCGCATTCGAGTTCCTAGAAGCGAACGTTGCATTGCCGCTGCCTACCGTCGCTGCTTGTTTTGGTACGGATGACTTCCTTCGTCGATCCGCGATCAACCATATGATCACTGGATCGGGAATTGACCCGGAAGCGATCCGATCCTTTGACGGCGAAACAGACGTATGGCGGGATATTCATGATGAGCTGGCCACACGCTCCCTGTTTGACGAGAGCGGAACCAAGGTTGCTATCGTTCGCAACGGAGACAAATTTGTCACCAAGAGTCGCGAGCAACTCGAACGATGGGCCGAGCAAGCAGCCGTCGAAACGTGTCTCATCTTGGAGCTCCAGACCCTCGCTGCCAATACAACGCTCTACAAGCTGATTGCAAAAAGGGGGAAGCTCGTCAAGTGCACGCCACCTCAAAAATCCTCGTGGGGTAATCCTCCGGATGAAAAGGCAATTCAAAAATGGGTGGTAGCTTGGGCTAGTTCTAGGCACGCATTGACTCTCACCGAAAAACAAAGTGTCCTAATCGTTGATCGAATCGGGGGCGTTTGTGGCCTTATCGATTGTGAAATCGCTAAACTCGCGCTGTTTGCGGATAGCAACGGCAGAGTACCCGACAAGCGTGTCTCGGAATTGGTCGGTGGCTGGCGAACTCAGACAGCCTGGGAATTGTCCGACGCGATTGCGGATG
>JANLUJ010000294.1:0-7229 GCA_031363425.1 Pirellula sp. | reverse complement strand
TACGTTCACCACAAACACAACACCGTCAACAGAACCGTATTGGAAGAGCGGCGAGAGGGGAAGCTCGCAGCTGGTACGACTGCCGAACCCTGGACTTGGGTGCGTACACATGGGAAAGGCCGCGTTTTCTACACCGCCTGGGGCCACAACCTTGATACATGGAAACAGCCTGGTTTTCATAACTTGCTCGAACGAGGTATCAAATGGTCTGCCAGCAAATCGCTTGCAAACGTAGCGGCGTTTACGGACACGAAAAGATTCCCCGTTCCAAAAATGACAGCGGTACCCGCTGACCTACCTAAGTTCACGTTTAGGGAGGTTGGCGGCAAGATCCCAAACTACACAGCAGGTAAAAAATGGGGCGTGCAGGGTGAACTGATCACAACGATGCAACACCCCGTCTCGCCAGCGGAATCAGTAAAACACTATGTTACACCCGAGCAGTTTGAAATGAAGTTGTGGGCCTCGGAATCGGACCAGGCCGGCGACAAAACTTACGCTGGTCTATCCGGCAAGCCACTTGCGATGAATTGGGACCACCGCGGCCGTCTTTGGGTGTGCGAAACAGTGGACTACCCCAATGAATTGCAACCACCTGGGAACGGCCGAGATCGCATTCGCATTTGCGAAGATACGAACCACGACGGTATCGCAGACAAGTTTACTGTCTTTGCGACCAATCTAAGTATCCCAACCGCTATCGTTTGCTATCGAGGCGGTGTGTTGGTCCAAGACGGTCAAAAGACGGTCTTCATGAAGGACACGACAGGGGACGACGTGGCTGACATGCGACAAGAGCTAATAACCGGTTGGGCCTTAAGCGATACGCACGGTGGTGTTAGCAATTTTCAATACGGGATCGATAATTGGATCTGGGCAATGCAAGGTTATAACGACTCGACACCGGTCATTAACGGGGAGAAACAGCAGAGCTTCCGACAAGGATTCTGGCGTTTCGCTGTCGAACCTGCTGTGTCCAACGAAACTGCTCCTGTTTACGGTCTCGATGGCGGAAAAGCGGCAAGTGAGCGAACTAACAAGTTTGACGCGCATTCGATTCGCGTTTCCAATCTGGAATTTGTCCGATCCACCAACAACAACACTTGGGGATTTGGACAAAGCGAAGAAGGACTCATTTTTGGTTCCACTGCGAATGGAACACCGAGCGTCTTTATGCCCATCGCCAATCGTTACTACGAACGCGTCAATGGTTGGTCACCCGAAGTGCTGAACTCAATGGCAGACAGCAACAACTTTAGTCCAATCACCCCAAACGTGCGCCAAGTTGACTGGCACGGCGGCTACACCGCTGGTTGCGGCCACGCTCTGTACACGGCCCGCAAGTATCCCAAGAGCTGGTGGAATCGTGTCGCGTTTGTTTGCGAGCCAACCGGTCACTTGGTTGGCTCGTTCGTAATCGATCGCGCAGGGGCGGGCTATAAAAGCACGAGCCCATTCAACTTGGTCGCAAGTAACGATGAGTGGGCGGCGCCTATCATGGCGGAAGTCGGCCCAGACGGAAACGTTTGGGTACTCGATTGGTACAACTTCATCGTCCAGCACAATCCGACCCCTCAGGGATTTAAAACTGGCAAAGGCAACGCTTACGAAAGCGACTTGAGAGACAAAAAATATGGTCGAGTCTATCGCGTCGTGTACAACGGCAACGATGGCATGGACAAAACAATACTCGAGGCTGCAGACAAGTCCGTGCGCGATGGCTTGGATCCAAGCAACGAAGCGGCGTTGGTCGCGGCTTTAAAACATCCAACCATGCTTTGGAGAAAGCATGCACAAAGGCTTCTGGTTGAAAGAATCCAGAACGGCGTACTTAATCACGACAGTATTAAGTTGCTAGCCGCTATGGCCGGCGATTCGAAACTTGATAGCGACGGCTTGAATGTAGGAGCAATCCATGCCCTATGGGTATTACACTCTCACGAGCAGTCCAGATTAGTTGGGAATAGTTCCAAAGGCGACTACTTTACAACCGGACTCCTGCTGCGCAAGAGTGCGGGAGTTCGTCGCAATGCGATACAAGCGTCTGGAGTGTCCTCGCAGACATTGGAAGCAATCGTAGCTTCTGGCATTTGGAATGACAGTGATCCACAGGTACGCTTGGCTGCGTTGCTGAAAATCGCCGATACGCCGACGTCGAATGCGACTGTATTGGCCGCGCTTGCCCGACCAGATTTGCTTACGCAGCTTAAATCGGGTTCGGAAAGCTCCTCCGATCGTTGGTTATTGGAGGCTTGGACCACCGCCGCCGCGGCCCATGCTTTCGACGTGTTGCCGTTGCTGGTAACGCAAAGAGACTGGCAACCCTCCGAAGCAGTTCTCAAGCACATTGGGATCGTGGCTCAGCACGCGTCTCGTTCGAAAATGGACGCGACTGGAATCGAGAAATTCATCGTCACTCCAGGAAACCCTAGTGTTGCTTCGGTCTTTATTAGCGGCTTGGTTGCAGGTTGGCCGAAGGACTACGAATTGTCCATATCCAAGGTCGCTGGCGATCGTCTGCTTGCAACATGGCTCAATGGTTCGTTGCCGATCGAGTCGAAGAGCCAGGTTCTACAATTGGCATCAGCGATTGGCGTTAAAGACCTGGGTCAAGGCCTCGGCAAAATCCAGCAGGAGCTTGTCTCGGTTTTTGGAGACTCGAAAAAAGACACCGACAGCCGCGTTGCAGCCGCGAAGCAATCCATTGTATTGCAACCAGAGAGCAATGCGATTGTGTCGGACATCATTGCTCAAGTCACACCTCAATCCACACCCGAACTGGCAAGTGGCATGGTGCAAGCGTTAAGTGCATCCCGTGCCAAGGGCATTGCCTCGATTCTCACCGAACGAAGTAGAACCTTACCCCCGGACTTCCTCAAGAACTCAATTCGAGTATTGCTTAGCCGCCCGCAGTCGACCTTGGAATTGCTCGACTTGATGGAATCGGGCAAGTTAACGATTGGCGATTTGCAACTGGACCAGAAGCAAGCTTTGCGAGATCATCCGAATGCAACGGTGCGAGAGAGGGCTCTTGCAGTTATGAAGTTGAGTGGCGGAGTTCCGAACAGCGATCGACAAAAGGTTCTCGATGCCTTCATGTCGATTACGGAGGAAGCGGGCAACGCCGGCAGCGGCAAGGCCATGTACGAAAAACATTGCGCAGCCTGTCACAAGCATGGAGATCTCGGAGTTAACATTGGTCCCAACCTAACGGGTATGGCGGTTCATCCCAAGCACGAGCTGCTCATGAACATAATTGACCCAAGTCGCAGTGTCGAAAGCAATTTCCGAACCTACAGCATTCGAACAACAGATGGCGTCGTGTTGACGGGGATGCTCGCCAGCGAAAGCAAGACCTCGATCGAGATTGTCAATGCTCAGGCAAAGAAAGAAGTCATCTTGCGGGATGATATCGAAGAGTTGATTGCATCGCAAAAGTCGCTGATGCCCGAAGGGTTTGAAGGGCAGATGAGCCGCGTTGAAATGCGAGACCTTTTGGAGTTCTTGGCAAGCAAAGGCAAGTATGTTCCACTGCCGATCGACAAAGTTGCAACTAGCACGACAACCAAAGGGATGTTCTTTGACGAAAAGGGGACTGAAGAAAGGCTCGTTTTTTCCGACTGGTCGCCGAAGACGTTTATGGATGTACCGTTCCTGTTGGTCGACCCGCAAGGCGATCGAGTCCCGAATGCAATTATGCTTTACGGTCCGAACGGCAACATGGCACCCAAGATGCCAAAGCAAGTCGAATTGACGTGCCAGACGTCAGCAACGGCGATTCACTTGCTAAGCGGAATAGGTGGTTGGTCTTTCCCTGCGAGCGAAAAAGGGAGCGTGTCGATGATCGTCCGATTGCATTATGCAAACGGAAAGACAGAAGATCATCCGCTAATCAATGGAGAGCACTTTGCCGACTACATACGTCGCGTTGATGTACCCAAAAGTGAGTTTGCGTTCAACTTAAAGGGAAAGCAGATCCGCTACATCGCAATTAAGCCTGCATCGAGAGATCCATTGGCCAAGTTGGAGTTGGTCAAAGGACCGGACCGTTCGGCACCGGTCGTCATGGCAATTACTATTCAAACGATTGACTAGTTTAGCGTATAAACTTGACGCACTTATAGGCCTTGTTTAGGCAGAGCCTGGGAACGAGTAGTCCCCTGTGCAACGCTAATTCCAATCAGTGGCACTAGCGCCTCAGGCTCAAATAAACAAATACGGTACTTTGCAAACTGCCGATCGTCTAACTATCAGGACGGCCTCTACTCGAACACAATTTTCCCGCGAACGTAACATTCCCCTACGCCCATACGTAAAAGACTCTGTAGTCGCGGGCCGCGTTTAAGCCCCGAACGAGTTTCCAAACAGCAAGGGTGCAGAAATGCGAAGAAATCTATTGCGAGCGATAGGCTTGTCTCTATTGGCGGTTTTCAGTGCTAACCTCAACGCACAGAGTTCCATTAGCGTTCCAAGCGACTCCAAATTCGTCCTGCAAGTGGATTTGCAGGCACTCAAATCCTCTAAGGTTGGATCGGCCCTGTTCGAAATGGCAAAGAAAGCCGCGATGGAAGAAGTTGGCAAGAAAATCGATTCCAAAGACGTTTCGAACGAAAAGATCAAGGAAGTCCTTGGAATGGATCCCTTCGAAGAAATCCAAGGGATCGTGATATGCGCTTCGGACTATGAAAAACCCGAGAAGTCTCTTTTAGGCATGGTCCGTCTCAAGAAGACGACGGGTAACATCGAAGGGTTGTTGCTGGCATTACCCGGCTACGAAAAATCGGAACATCGCAACTATGAAATTCATTCCGCTTCGCCAGGCGAGGAGGCAAAGGTGTTCGGTGCTATTCACAAAAGTGTGGCTGGAAATAAAACGTTAATCTTGGGTGCGAATAAATCGTCGGTTACCGGACTTCTTGATGGCTTGGACGCCAAGAGCTTGGAGACCAAGTCGCTCAAGTCGGTGGACTTGTCCTCGGATCGCAAAATCATTGCCAACATGCAAATCCTCGAGCTGCCTTTGGAAAAACTTGGCAAAGGCCCGCAGGCAAACATTGCAGCTTTATTATCGTCGTTGATGGTCTCAGTTTCCGAAGAGGAAGACGAAATGGAAGTCCGAGCTGCTATGCAAGCCGGGACCGAGAAAAAGGCAGAACAAATTCGCCAATCCGTCCAAGGATTAGGTGCTATGGTCGAACTATTCGCATCGATGGATAGCCAAGACGACGATGTCAAAAATGTTCTTAAATTCATTAAGAAGATCAAGGTTACGCAAGACGGAACATCGGTCAGCGTAAGAGTGCGAGTTCCTTCGGCAGAGATTGCGGAAATGATCAAGAAAGAGATGAAAGACAATTGAGCCCATTGGGATCGGCAGAAATTTTGGATTCCGTGGAATTGGATGGTGTCTCGCCAAATGATCTGGTTCGACGTGCCCAGGCTGGTTGCTCTGATTCGGCAACTGAGCTCTCGAATCGTTTCACGCCCCGACTACTCATCTTGCTAGAGCGTCGGCTGGCTGGAAGCCGAACGGACGCGGAGGATATTGCACAGGAGTCCTTGGCAAAAGCCTTTCGGCTTCTTGACCGATTCGATTTCAACTACCAATTCTCAACTTGGCTCTACACGATAGCCTTTCGGCTTGCATCGGATTTTTCACGCAAAGAAAAGCGTCGGCCGAAGATGGTTTCGATGGATGCACTTCAATACGATTCGCCATTCGATTTGAATCGTTCGGAACCGAGGGCGCAAAAAGCCGTAGAAGATGTTTGGAGCGTGGCTCGTTCCCTTCTGGTAGAATCTCAGTACACCATACTTTGGCTCAAGTATGGCGAGGGGCTGTCGATAAAAGAGATCGCTGGCATCTTGAGCAAAACTCAAATTGGCGTTCGAGTCCAATTGCATCGAGCCCGAAGCAAGCTTTCAAAGGATATCAGTCGCATGGAGGGCGAACGAATGATCAATCCAGGCAACCAATCAAAGCCATCATGATACGATCCATAGCCAAATTGTTACTTCAGTATTCCTATGATTCAACTTCCGCTTCGAACAAAGCAGATCGAGTGCCTGGTTGGCTGAGACGCTGGATCCGTTCAGACTCGCACTTGCTTGAATTCGAACGTGAGCTTCAGATTTTGGAAAGCAAACTGACGCTTCAGTCGGACAAGCACATTGCCAAAGGAATGCAGGTTGGTGCATGGGCCGTGAAAAATGCCCGGGGAATTCCAAAGACTTCCAATTCCGGTTTGCGTTCCGCTCTCGCGTTTGTGGCTTTGGCTGCAGGTTTGGGGTGTGCGCTATTCGTCGGTCGCTGGCTGGTATTGCAATCACCGTTGGAGTCGTCCGATTCGGAGGTTGCCATTTCAGTGGTGCCAAACGAACCCAAGTTATTTGCCGAATCAAATATGCGAGAGCAATTGGTTCGGTCTACATTGGAAGCAACCAAGCGATTGGCTATGAAATGGAACCAAAGAAGCAGGGACGCGACAAATTCCATTGCGTTTGCAAATCAGAGTTTTCAAGTGGAGGGCGAACTAGTAAAGATGGTTGGATTGGAAGGGATTAGGTTTGTCGGACAAAAGCTCCCCGCAGCAACCGTAAGGATGCTTGGGATGAACGCCGAACGCAACTGATCTGTAGCCAAAAAGCCCGAACGATCCACCGGTCAAGCCGGTAGGATTCAGAAATACCGCAGGCTTGTCCTGCTGGATTGTTCTGCTTCCAAGCTAAACTGATTCAAGGAGCTCGCTTGCGGAGCTTTCGTTGCAGCGATCGTCGATGTATCCCAAGGCGGCGGGCTGCTTCCGATATGTTGTTGCTGCAGTCTGCCAATATACGATGAATGTGCTCCCATTCCGCTTGGGCCAACGTTGGAACCGGGATCTGCTCATCATTTTCTACAACTTGAACCTCCGTTCCACCCCGTTTGAAAGCGCCAAGAATATCTTCGGCATCGGCTGGCTTGGGGAGGAAATTGACAGCCCCCAATCGAATTGCATCGATGGCTGTCGCGATACTTCCAAAACCAGACAGAATCAATACCTGAACGTCTGGTCGAATCGCTTTCAAATCGGAAATAACAGTCAGTCCGGTTCTACCAGGCATACGCAGGTCAACAACTGCCAAATCCGTAGGATTGGCTCTGAATACTTCGACGGCTTCATCGCAGGAGCCCGCAACAACGACCCGAAAACCTCGTTCTTGAAAAGCTTCGGCCAATCGATCGCGCA
>JANLUJ010000225.1:0-1570 GCA_031363425.1 Pirellula sp. | reverse complement strand
CATCCGCAGCGTCGAGAATTTTACGAACTATGGTTCTCAAGACGGGCAGACCCCATCCGGAGATTCAGGCTGCAACAACCGAAGCAACTCAGCGTGAAGTCGATCGAGCCTACAGCAATGTTCGATGGCTCAATTTGGCTGCTGGTATCGCTCCTTTGCTTGGATTGCTTGGAACAGTTTGGGGGCTGATTCGAGCGTTCCACGATACCACTCAATTGACAGCCGGACAGAATCGTGCAGATTTCTTAGCCGTCGGGATCTACGAAGCATTGGTGACAACTTTGGCGGGATTGATTGTCGCAATCCCAGCGGCCGTTGCCTCGCACTATTTCGAGGGTAGGATCACGCGAATTTTTGGCTACATTGAGGAACTGGCTTCAGAACTGATGGTGCGATTGGAACGGTACGAGGGCAGAACCCGTTTCGAACCGATTGGACGCGAATTGGCAGCACGGGATTTACTCAACAGCCCATCGATCGCGTCGCCGCCAATTGCATCGGTGGTGCCGCCTCCTGCCTCAAGAAGCGTAGCAAAGACCGACCTGCGAGCTAGAACGTCGAAGTCAATCGAGTAGGTCGACCGCGATCCACCCATAGGGATAACAAACCTACGCTATGAGAATCTCGTACGTCATTTGTCCATCGCAAAACAGGGAGACAATTCAACGTGAGTTGTTCGCTGCCCTTTGGAACCACTCGGAAGGAAAGAACGGATTTGTCGAGCAATTGATTGATGCTAGCTCGCCCGGCTTCCGTGGCTTCTTGGCTGCGTAAAGTGCAAAGTGGAATAAGCATCAATTGGAAGGTAAATGCATACGCGCCGATTTCTCTCAAAATCATGGCAGTCTCCAGAATTTCTTCGATGAGGAATGAGTCTCGTGAAACGGTTCGGCAATCCAAACGACACATTATAGACACATTGACTATTGCCCACAAGATTCGCTTGAAGTGTTTGGTTCAGTCTTGGGAGTAAATGAAAACGATCTTGGATAGTCATATCAAACATTATTAATAACTGTTCTGACGCTAGCAGCGTCAGCCACGTGGAGGACGCTGCTAGCGTCCTTTTGAAACTTTCGGAAAGTGACCATTGCAAGGCCGTTGCCCCGCCGTTTTTACCTCAACTGGTTCTTATGATCGCGGACAATCTTTGCCGCCACCCCGGATAAACCTACGATACCGATGAGGTTTGGGAATATCTGTAGACTGTTCATCAAGTCGCCCCAGTTCCAAACCAAGTCTACTTTGCTCGTTGCTCCAATTACCACCAACGAACAATAGGTCCATCGGTAGGGCATGACAACCTTTGGACCGAAGATGTACTCGAGCGACTGCTCCCCATAGTAAGACCATCCCGTAAGGGCTGTGTAACCAAAGAGGAAGACGCACACGGTTACCACTGAGCCGCCGACGCCTGGCATGGAGGTCTCGAAAGCACCAGCCACAGCTGCTGCACCGGTCAACTGTTGCTCGCCCGCACCGGCTTTCCAAATCCCGGTTACCAAGATGGATAATGCGCTAATCGTACTCGTCACAAACGAAACGATGAAGACATCCATCATCGCGTTTA